>NZ_JAHWLU010000078.1:0-22990 GCF_022134725.1 Buttiauxella sp. S19-1 | reverse complement strand
GGGCCAGACTCTGAAGTATATGCGCTTTCCATTCTTCATCCGGTTGCCCCTGAGGAGTAAGGATGACCGCGCCGTGAGTGGTGACAGCCCAGGAGCTAAAGGGAATTTGCACACGACTGATTTCTTCCGTGCCACGGGCCGTCACCGGGATCAGTTCAGCCTGTTCCAGCAGCCAGTCCACCAGCATAGACTGTTCTTCCGTCATGTAACTGCGGGGGGTAAGACTGCGGTCCAGCGCACCGGTACGGAAGGGCTCAAGCGCCAGTTCATCCACCATTTTACGGCGGGTCTGGAAAAGCGTGTCATCGAGATCGCTCAATACAACAGGTTTATTCATAGGTCACAATCTCCACAACAGGGGCAACGTCAGACAATGCGGTTAACAGCTGCTGATCTACACTTTCTGCTGGCGTCTCGGTACATAGCAGAACGCGGTCAAACTTCTGGTGGGCCACGTTATACACAAAGTTAGGGATCCCCAGACCATAGTTATCCGTGAACGCAATCGCCGACTGGATAGCAAAGCCGGTCGCGATGGGGGATCGGGTTGTGGAGCTGTAGTGAACCGTGGCTCCCTGCGCTTCAAGACGCTCTGACAGCAGGAATGGCTCCCAGACAAACTCTCCGGTTCCCAGCACCAGGACACGTTCACCCGAAAATGTCACAACATGGCGGCCTAAATCCCGGGCGGGGGTCGTCATGCCGAGCCTGCCCCAGGACTGCTTTCCGGTAACCGGAACCGCACCACGTGAGGTGACATTAACCAGCGGCATCACAGGAACTGGCGCATCCGGGAGCGGCTCCCAGTGCCACTGCCCGCTGACCAGTGAAACGGTGTTGACCGGAAGAGGGCAACGCTTAGTGAGGGCATCACCGCTCCAGTCAGTGAGTGTCACGGTCACAACCTGCTTCAGGTGAGCCAGGCGGTTGGTGTCACGCAATGCGGCCAGCAGGTTGATAAAGGTATTGCCGGTTGTCGCTTCATCATCAATCAGAACGATGGTGCGAGCCTCGCAGACTCTGCGGCGCATTTCCGGGTCATCCGGTAAATAAATGAGATGGTCTGTCGCGTGGCTGTGCTCTTCTTTAAATTCGCATAACAGTTCGCCGTCGACCGGGTGACGTGTGGATGTCAGATAAACGGACTCACTGAAGCGGTGACGGAGTTCATCAAATACCCCGGCCCCCAGACCCACGGCGGTTTCAGCCATACCGATGACGAGAACGGGACCGGTCATGCCATCAGGAAACTGCTCAGCTAACTGGCGATACACCTGACGCATAATGGAGGGTGACACCGGGATATGGCGGCCAAGCACTTTACTGACAAACAGGAATGCTCGTTTCGGGTTGCGTCTTTCAGCAATATCAAACAAATCATCCAACACAACATCCTGCTGCCCGCTGGTGACCTGAATTGTGCCGCAGGAAAGCGTACGGCGATAAACAGCATCATTATTCACTAAAGACATCATTAATCCTTCAGTTCAGTCGGTTAGTTAAATGAGTTGAATAACCGATAACATCTGTTACAGATCTCACCGTTGCTGGAACGAAATCGTTCTTTGCCATCTCAATCACTTCCGTTTTAGACATCAGACCCAGTTTATGGAATGCAAACAGGCCGGGTAAATTGACACCACTGTGTTGTGTATAGCCAATGCCGCCAGATGGCCGCATGTTAGTTTCCAGCAGAACCGGCCTTCCGGAGTTGTTATTGCGGGTTTGCACATTAACCAGACCATCTACCTTCATCGCTCTGGCACAGGCACAGGCTAACTCAAACGCTTCACCGCTGTTTTCAAGGTGCTGAAGCGCCCCTTCTTTACGACGGGCAACCGCGGCAAGCACTTCACCTTTGTCTGCAAGGATATCAACGGAATATTCAGGGCCGGGAAGATAAGGCATTAGAACCAGGGGAGTAAACGCCGGTGTTCCGGCAAGTGCTTCGATGTACTGTCCTGGGTGGACGATACGTTTCTCAGGATAATTAAAAACGTCCATGGAAGACGCATTGTCATCAAAACGCCAAAAACCCATGCCATAAATTCCTGTAACAGGTTTTACGCAAAGCTGTTGGCCTTCAAATGGAGAATGACTAAGGGAATGCTGCAATTCTTCTATTGAGTTGATGCGCAAAGATGGCACTGCCGGGAGGTGATTCTCCTCCATCACTTGTGCAAAAGTCACTTTGTCATCGGCCATCTCTAGCCACTGTGGGCCGGATGCACCGGTAGTCAGTGAAACACCTGATCCCTCAATCTCTTTCCGGTGGTTTTCAAACCACAGGCAATTACGGCCCGTATGAATGGCATTAATATCCCATTCTGCAACCGTGGAGAGGATGAAAGGCAGGCGCATTTCGGCATCTTTAGGCTCTGCCAGAGAAAAGTCGGCGACGGAAAGAATTTCATTCCGTTCATTGCGATGTGAGGCGTAAACAGTGATGTCAGTCCGCATTTTTCCCGCGAAAGACTTCATTCCCTGGATGATGTCTCTTTGCGACGATAAACCTTCCATTAGCCAAATTTTATTACTCATGTTTGCAAATTTACCTGAAGTTAGCAGCCTTTTAAGATAGTGATCCGAGTCTAAAAAGGTATAATACACTTGTCAATCATATTATGATTTACAATGATTACGTGAAATAGAGATGTATTTGTTGTGTCAACATAAGTAATTATCCTTATAAATCAATGCTATTAAATGAATTAACTGTTTTAGTTTTCAACTTGTAGTCTGAAGGAAGTACAAAACTATTTTAAAATTGGCTTGCCAGAGAACTACATCATGATATGATTTTTTTCGCAGCCAGAATATCTTCAACCCTCGTTGTTTCAGTCAATACCATTTTAAGGAAAAGAATATGGTTTCATTAAGCAAGAACCAGACGGTATCACTCAGCAAGCAATCTACTGCGCTCAGCCAGCTTAAGTTCGGGCTTGGTTGGGATCCTATCAAGAAAAAAGGGTTCCTCGGCGGCATGTTCGGTGGCAGCGATTCTATTGATCTGGATGCCGGTTGCGTCTTAATGGATAGCACCGGGAAAGCAATTGACACCGTCTGGTTCCGCAAACTGAAATCAACTTGCGGTTCAGTAGTACACAGCGGCGATAACCTTACTGGAGAAGGTGACGGCGATGATGAAGTCATCAATGTCTATCTCAGTAAGTTACCCGCGAATGTTGAATACCTGGCCTTTACGGTTAACAGTTTCCGTGGTCAGTCATTCAATGATGTTGACAATGCCTTCTGCCGTGTTGTCGACCAGTCCAATACAGAATTGGCTCGCTACAAACTGACTGAGCAAGGCTCTCATACCGGTATCGTTATCGCATCACTGCAACGTAATAACGGTAACTGGGACTTTACTGCTCATGGTCACGCATGCCGTGGTCGCACCATTGACGACATGCATGCTGATATCGTGGCAACGGTGGTCCGATAATGAACTTAATGCCCGGGGGAAATGTCCCCGTACCTTCAGAAGAACTTCGCGTTCGCATTCTCTCCGGTGGACCGGTTGATGCATCCGCTTTCCGTTTGTTTACCAACGGGAAAGTGCAGGGTGATGCGGATATGGTCTTTTATGGTCAGCCCCGTAATGACGACGCAACCATCAGCCTGGTCAGTGAAGGCAACCACTCTACCTTTACCGTGGCACTTAATCGCCTGAAAGCAGATGTACAGAAAGTCGCATTTACTGTCACCTGCGATGAGGGGCAGGTCGTGTCTGGTCTGCGCAACTTGTCAATTCAGGTTGAAAAGGGCACAGAAGTCCTGATTGCCGGCACAGTTGAACTGACTGGTCGCCAGGAAGCGGCTCTGATTTTGGGGGAACTTTACCTTCGAAATAATGACTGGAAGTTCCGTTTTGTGGCTCAGGGCTTTAATGGCGGTCTTAAACCACTGGCGGAACATTTCGGCGTTAATATTGCCGATACTCCAGCCCCGACGCCCGCACCAGCCGTTGTTACTCCACCTCCCGCTCCGGCAGCCAATAAAATCAGTCTGAGCAAGGTCTCTTTGACTAAAGAAAAACCGGCCATCAGCCTTGCCAAACGCGATAACTTCGGGGAAATCCGCATCAACCTGAACTGGAATCGCAGTAACAGTGCTTCCTCAGGGCTGCGTGGTATCTTTGGGTCCAAAGGTGTGGATCTGGATCTCGGGGCATTTGTTGAGCTTCAGGACGGGCATAAATCTGTTATTCAGGCTTTGGGTAACGCCTTTGGTGATTACCGGGATGAACCTTACGTACAACTTCAGGGTGATGACCGGACCGGGGCTGTTTCAGAAGGCGAATGGCTACATATTAACGGTAAAGAATGGAAAAACATCCGCCAGGTGCTGATTTATGCCTTTATCTACGAAGGCGCTGCCAGCTGGGATAAAACGGATGGTGTCGTGACACTCCATGTACCGGAGCAGCCACCGATTGAAACCCGTCTGACCGAGGGTGAAAACAAACGCACACTGTGTGCAATTGCACGTCTCGTTAACGAAAGTGGTTCCATCAAAGTCGAGCGAATTAACCAGTACTTTAAAGGCCAGTCCGAGATGGACCGTGCGTTTGGCTGGGGTTTTCGCTGGAGTGCGGGTTCTAAATAACACAGCAACTAAGGATTCAACAATGAGCTTTTTTGACAAAGTAAAAGGTGCTCTTAATTCAGGCCGTGAAGAGCTGACCCGTCAGGTGGGTCGTTTTAAAAATAAAAAATTCATGCAGGGTACCGTCGCGGTATGTGCACGTATTGCGGTATCGAGCGATGGCGTGAGTGCTGAAGAAAAACAGAAAATGATCGGTTTTCTTCGCTCTTCTGAAGAATTGAAGGTATTCGACACCACTGAGGTCATCGAATTCTTTAACAAGCTGGTGACCAGTTTCGATTTCGATATGGAAATCGGAAAAGGTGAAACCATGAAACACATCCTTGCACTCAAAGATCAGCCTGAAGCAGCACAGCTGGCTTTGCGTGTCGGTATTGCGGTCGCTAAAAGCGACGGTAACTTCGATCAGGATGAACAACAGGCGGTCCGTGAGATTGCCACTGCGCTGGGTTTTGATCCGGCTGAATTTGGTCTTTAAGTCTCGTTCTTTAAGAGGTAGTTATGGTTTCAACACACATCGGTTTTCCGGCGGAAACAGTCATTGTTTTCATTGCACTGTCAGTCGGGGCCATCTTCATTGACTTGTTTATGCACCGTGACGACAAGCCAATTTCGTTGAAAAGCGCCGCCCTGTGGTCTGTATTCTGGGTCGTAGTGGCGATGGCTTTTGCCGGATTCCTCTATATTCACCACGGTGCAGAAGTCGCAAGTCTCTTTGTTACCGGTTATGCGCTGGAGAAAGTCCTCTCCGTAGATAACCTGTTCGTTATGATGGCTATCTTCTCGTGGTTCTCGGTGCCGGATCGTTATCGTCACCGTGTGCTTTACTGGGGCATTATCGGAGCCATCGTATTCCGGGGTATCTTCGTTGCCATCGGTACCAGCCTCCTGAGCCTTGGGCCCTATGTGGAAGTGGTCTTCGCGATCATTGTGGCCTGGACAGCAGTCATGATGCTCAAAAGTGGCGATGATGAGGACGAAGTTGAGGATTATTCCCAGCACCTTGCCTACCGCATGGTTAAACGCTTCTTCCCAATCTGGCCGAAGCTGAGAGGGCATGCTTTCCTGCTCTCGCAGAAAGAAGTTGATGCTGAACTGGCAAAACCAGAAAACAAAGATGTGACTATTGGTCGCGGTAAGAAAGCCGCAATGTACGCCACTCCGTTATTTTTGTGTGTGGCCGTTGTTGAGCTTTCAGACGTGATGTTTGCCTTTGACTCCGTACCGGCAATCATTGCCGTCAGCCGCGAACCACTGATTGTCTACAGTGCCATGATGTTTGCCATCCTTGGCCTGCGTACACTTTATTTTGTTCTCGAAGCACTGAAACAGTACCTGGTCCACCTGGAAAAAGCGGTCATCGTGCTGCTGTTCTTTATCGCTGTAAAACTGGGGCTGAATGCGACAGATCACATTTGGAACCACGGTTACAGTATTTCGGCCACCACCAGCCTGTATGTTGTCCTTGGCGTACTGGCAGTGGGTATTGTTCTGAGTATTATGTTTCCAGGCAAACCAGAAGTAGAGAAAAAGGAGAGTTAATCTCCTGATATCATCCGACAAATTCAATAAAACGTAAGAGGGTTAATTTATGAGTGTTTCTCTTTCCAAAGGTGGAAACGTATCTCTAAGTAAAGCAGCACCTACGATGAAAAATGTCCTGGTTGGCCTTGGCTGGGATGCGCGTTCGACTGATGGTCAGGACTTTGACCTGGATGCTTCCGCTTTCCTTTTGTCACAGAATGGCAAAGTACGCGGTGACACTGATTTTATTTTCTATAACAACCTGAAATCTACCGATGGTTCAGTAACACATACCGGTGATAACCGCACCGGTGAAGGTGACGGCGATGATGAATCACTGAAGATCAAACTGGATTTGATCCCAGCTGATGTCGACAAAATCGTCTTCGTTGTCACTATTCACGATGCACAGGCTCGTCGCCAGAGCTTCGGGCAGGTTGCAGGGGCATTCATTCGCCTGGTTAACGATGATAACCAGACTGAAGTGGCTCGCTACGATTTGTCAGAAGATGCATCTACCGAAACGGCAATGTTATTTGGCGAACTGTACCGTAACGCGGGTGAGTGGAAATTCCGTGCGGTAGGCCAGGGTTATGCTGGTGGTTTGTCATCCGTTTGTGCTCAGTACGGCATTAATGCTTCCTGAGAAAAGTAACTTTTTACATAGATGGGCCAGCAAACTGGCCCAAACTAAAATGATGAACAGGAGTTTAAAATGGCAGTTTCTCTCGTAAAAGGCGGTAACGTTTCTCTGACTAAAGAAGCACCAACCATGAATGTGGCTATGGTTGGTCTGGGCTGGGATGCGCGTGTCACTGACGGTCAGGCATTTGACCTCGATGCATCGGTATTCCTGGTAGGCGAAGACGGTAAAGTGCTGTCTGACTCACATTTCATTTTCTTCAACAACAAAGTCAGCACCGACGGTGCCGTTGAACACCAGGGTGACAACCGTACTGGTGAAGGCGACGGTGATGATGAGCAGGTTAAAATCGAGCTGGCTAAAGTTTCTGCCGATGTGAAAAAAATGATTTTTGCCGTCACCATCTATGATGCAGATGCCCGTAAGCAGAACTTCGGCATGGTGAGCAACAGCTTCATGCGCGTTTACAATAACGACAACGGCACGGAAATTGCCCGTTTCGACCTGTCTGAAGATGCCTCTACTGAAACGGCTATGGTTTTCGGTGAGCTGTATCGCCATGGGGCAGAGTGGAAGTTCAAAGCTGTAGGCCAGGGCTTTGCGGGTGGTTTGTCCGCACTTGCATCCCAGCACGGCGTGAACGTCTGATAAGTAGAAATGATCTTAACCCCGGTTATCCGGGGTTTTTTTTTATGCAAGGAATGACGATGAAATTGCAACCAGGACAAAATACACTACTGCAAACCTCGATCCTCGTCCTTAATCTGGATTACCCCGCCTCCACTGGGTTTTCGGGGGAACCGGACACCTGCCTGTTTTTGCTAAATGAGCAGGGCAAGGTCAACGGTGATTCAGACTTTATTTTTTTTAATAACCTGAAATCGCCAGAAGGCGCGGTTTCGCTAACACCAGCAACTCAACAGTCATCAATACGCATCGAACTGACAAGCGTTCCGTCGAACATCCATAAAATTGCTGTCACTGTAGTCATAGACGGGAGTGACACGATAAATGGGCTACGCCAGTTGACGCTGAATGTGGACGGTGTGGCATCCTTTGAGGTCGATACCCCTGGACGCCGTGAGAAAGCGATAATTCTTGCTGAAGTCTACCGATATCAAGGTGGCTGGAAAATTCGCGCTCTGGGGCAGGGATTTAATGGTGGCCTTGAACCGCTGGCCGTGAGCTTTGGGGTTGATGTTGCAGCTCCCTCAGAACCAGCAGCGCTACCGGTTAAATCTGGCAGAATCAGTCTGGAGAAGAAGCTGGAATCCAGAGCGCCGAGGCTGGTTAGCCTTGCGAAAGAGGCAACCGTCAGCCTGGCTAAGCATAAACTGGATACTATCGAGGCAAGTGTTGCATTCGTTCTGGATGCCTCAGGTTCGATGACTGGCCAGTTTAAACGAGGGCATGTCCAGTCTGTTCTTGATCGTATCGCGGTACTGGCCGCTCAGTTCGATGATGACGGAGATATGGATCTCTGGGGCTTTGCTGAGCGGCATCGTAAGTACCCGGATGTGACACTGGATAACCTGGACGGTTACATTTGCGCCATCCAGCATCCTGGTAAGCGCTCATCGTGGGAAATATTGCCCGGGCTTGGCGGGACTAACAACGAGCCACCTGTCATGGAAGAAATTGTTGATTACTACCGCGACAGCAAAATCCCCGTTTATATTGTCTTCATCACTGATGGCGGCATCAGTAAAACCCGGGCTATCAAAGATGCCATTCGTCGTTCGGCAAACTATCCCATTTTCTGGAAATTCGTGGGCCTTGGCGGAACTAACTACGGCATCTTGAAAAACCTGGATGATTTTACCGACCGTAGAATCGACAATACACATTTCTTTGCGATGGACGATTTTGCATCAGTGGCCGACGATAAACTCTTTGACCAGTTGCTGGAAGAGTTCAGAACCTGGCACGAACAGGCGAAGGCACTGAAGCTTCTTTGACGCGGCTAAGCTGATTAAAAACGTCCTGCGGGGCGTTTTTTAACCCTTGAAAGAGGTCGCTTTAAGTCGTGTTATCGCAGCCCTCTTCCTGTCCCAATTGGGATGGAAGTGACGCCAGTGTGCATCTTTTGCCGCCGCCAACAATTCATAATCCCCACGGGTATCTCCCCAGGCACGAAGATGATATTGATCC
Organism: Buttiauxella sp. S19-1; assembly: GCF_022134725.1. Classification (NCBI taxonomy): domain Bacteria; kingdom Pseudomonadati; phylum Pseudomonadota; class Gammaproteobacteria; order Enterobacterales; family Enterobacteriaceae; genus Buttiauxella; species Buttiauxella sp. S19-1. Next base: position 14,061 of record NZ_JAHWLU010000078.1, on the reverse strand, counting down.
AATGAGCCGTATATCGCTTCCAGCCGGTTGATTTTCTGTATACAGCGACAATTGTGCCCGGTAATACGACCCGTCAGAATACCCTTCTCGCTTTCCAGTTCGGTGCCAATAAGCTTAACCCCGAGTCGTTCAGCAAACGGTTGAAGCACGAGTTTCGGCGAGGCTGAACATAACGTCACTTCGACACCAGAAGACACTTCAGACGCAACGGCCAGTAAGCCAGAGGCTCTCATCAGGCGTTCCCAGTAAAGATTGCAGTAGAGCTCGGCTTTCTCCTGGACCCACTTTTCTTCAATGCCGGTGAGGAACGTTGAAATCAGGATTTCTTTGAGTTCGTCACGCGTCAGTTTACGCCTCAGGCACTGAATAGAGGGCATGGCGAGCTTGATCAGCCTGCGGGTAAAAAATCGATTGCCAAAGGCAAAACGCAGGAAGGGGATAAAGCTGTCATGCCGGGTAAGCGTTCCGTCAAAATCAAAAACGGAAAGGACCTTTTTGTCAGTCTGGTTTGAAGTACTCATATTGGGTTCGTTATGATTTGTCAGATATTCAATATTTTATCACCTGCACAGTATTGCTCATAGCCCGCACATGAAAGCGGAGCAGAGCAATTCACTCTGCGCACTGCTTTTGTCTTACACGCTAAAACGACGATCGCCAACCTGTGCCAGTGCGTACCACTGCATCAACTCGGCTGTTCCTTCTTCACCTTCAGCAGGCGCCCAGCTGGCTGCATCTTGTTCCGCAACGGGTTGATAGCCACCCTGCTTAACTTCAAAAATCACTCCGCCACTATCCAAAGACAGCACGGCATGCCAGGTTCCGGCACTCATCTCCAGCGCCTTACACTTCTCACCCAAAACAACGCGATGAGTCACAGTCCCGTGGTCATCAAAATTCAACACCAGGAAGCGTCCACTTAAAGCGAACAACAGCTCAAAAGTGTGTGGGTGACGATGCGGACGAACGTAAGTGCCAGGCTCCATAGCCACGGCAAGGCGCTGCACCGGGTCAGTTAATTCAGGGTGAAAATTACGGTGCGCACGCAAGCGGGGGGATTTTGCTGCCGCTTCACTTTGCTGCTGCATATCGCTGAGGGTAATTGTTTTCATGTAGGCCACCTAAGGTCAGGAGTTGTGAACTCCTTTATTCTCGATGACGCAGATTAACAGCAAAAAAAAGCGCCGCGAAGGGCGCTTGTCGCGACTTTAGGATTTAGGGAAAATCCAGACATGCTTTTCAGGCAAGGCCAGATGGCAATACTGCGGATCGCGGACCTCATTGCCATAGGCACGGATAACAAAATCGTCGCCTGAAGTACGGAACAGATATTCCCAACGGTCGCCGAGATACATGCTGGTTAACAACGGTAACTCGAGTTGGTTTTCACCCGGCCCGCTCACCAGTTCTACTCGTTCCACACGGATAACCGCAGTGCCTTCCTGGCCGGCTTGTACACCAGCCCCAGCCAGCCCCCACAACGCCCAACCGCTGCCTTCAATACGTGCTTTCCCATCGCGGACTTCAGTGACTTTGCCGTGCAGGCGGTTATTGCTGCCCATGAATTCTGCGGTAAACAGCGTTTTCGGTGAGCCGTACATCTCCTGTGGCGTACCTTGCTGTTCGATTTTGCCGTTGTTAAGCAGCAAAATACGGTCGGAAATCGCCATCGCTTCGTTCTGATCGTGGGTCACCATCAGCGCCGACAAGCCGAGTTTGATAATCAGCTCGCGCAGGAATACGCGGGCTTCCTCGCGTAATTTGGCATCCAGGTTGGAAAGCGGCTCATCCAGCAGAATAACCGGCGGGTTATACACCAGCGCCCGGCCAATCGCCACACGCTGTTGCTGCCCACCGGAAAGCTGATACGGATGGCGTTTACCCAAATAACCCAGGCCGAGTTGATCCAGCACCGCCTGCACACGCTGGGTTATTTCAGCGGACGCCACTTTGCGCAGTTTCAACGGATAAGCCACGTTCTCAAACACGGTTTTGTGCGGCCACAACGCGTAAGATTGAAACACCAGCCCGAGATTACGTTCTTCGGCAGGGATCTCACTGCGCGGTGTGCCGTCGTAGACTTTGTTGTTGCCAATGACAATAGCGCCCTGGGTGGGCTTTTCCAGCCCCGCGACGGCACGCAACAAAGTCGTTTTTCCGCTGCCAGAAGGGCCGAGCAAAGAAACCACTTCGCCACGTTGCAAATTCATCGAAACGCCTTTCAGCACCGGGTTGTCGCCGTAGGTTAAATGCAGATTGTCGACCGATAATTCAATCATGTAATTTGACTCCAAAGCGAAGGGCAATCCCCAGACCTACTACCACCAGCAGGATGTTAATAAACGAAAGTGCAGCGACAATATCAATGGCACCGGCTGCCCACAGGGAAACCAGCATCGAGCCGATGGTTTCAGTCCCTGGCGAAAGCAGGTACACACCGGTTGAATATTCGCGCTCGAAAATCAGGAACATCAGCAGCCATGAACCAATCAGGCCATAGCGCGATAACGGAATCGTCACGTGGCGCGTAATTTGCCCACGTGTGGCCCCGGTACTGCGCGCCGCTTCTTCAAGCTCTGGCCCAACTTGCAGCAGTGTTGAGGAAATCAAGCGCAAGCCGTAAGCCATCCACACCACGGTGTACGCCAGCCAGACGCTGAAAATGGTGCTGCGCAAGGAACGTAACCAAACCACCAGGTTATCGCGCAGCCATTGCGACCACGGCATGCCGGAAAGCCAGCCAGATTTCAGCGCGTTATCGAGCCACATCGGCAAGAACAGGAACACCCACAGGAATGCCAGCCCCGCCAACAACCCCGGAACCGCACGTGGCACCAGCACGCTGTAATCCAGAAAACGTGTGAGGTTGTCTGGTTTGCGGTGCATGGCGATGCCGATAAACAGATAACATCCCACCGCTAACGCGCCGCCGATCACACCAATCGCCATCGAGTTGACGATGGCTCGCAGCAGATTCGGTTGCTCCCAGATACTGCGGAACGTGTTGAGTGACAGCTCATCCCAAATGGAAACACCGACGCCCCAGTTAGATATAAAGGCGCGCAGTACTACGCCAAGCAACGGAACGCCAATGGTGACGGTCAGCCAGAATGCCACCACCGCACCCGCCACCCAGCGCCATTTACCCAACGGCAATGCCCGAGCCTGGGACGCTTTACCTTTCACGGTGACGAAACGGTTGGCGGTGCGCATCAGGCGGCGTTGCAACATCACCAGCGGGATGGTGATGCAAATCAGCACCACCGCAACGGCGGCCATCAAGTGATATGACGGGGTGCCAAGTTTATTGGTCAACTGGTACAGATAGGTCGCCAGCACCATATTGCCTTCCGGGTCGCCCAGCACCAGCATCAGGCCGAACACTTCCAGACCGAGGAAGAACAGCAACACCGAAGCATAGAGAATAGAAGGGCGCACCATCGGCAAGCTGACTGCCGTCATCACCTGCAATGGCGATGCGCCTGCTATGCGTGCGGCTTCTTCCACATCTGAACCCACACTGCGCAGTGCCGAGGAGATATATAAATAGGCGTGCGGAACGTGCGTCAGGCCCGCGATAACCACGATGCTCGACATATCGTAGATATTCCACGGCACGAAACCGAGAATCGACTGCGCCCACAGCGAAAAGAAACCCACCGGACCGGCGGCAACGACATAGCCAAATCCCAGCACCATCGGCGAGACAAAAATCGGCACCAGGATCAGTGGCTCAATCAAGCGTCTGCCGGGTAAATCGGTACGCACCATCAGGAACGCCAGAATACCGCCCAGCGGAATGGCAATAATCACCAGCCCGAATGCCAGAATAAAACCGCTTTTTAGCGCTTTATAGAAATCCGGATCGGTAAAAATAAAGCCGAAGGATTCGAGGCTCCACTCTTTAGATGGCGCAAAGAACGGCGCGGAAAGAAAGCTCTGGATAACGATAAACGACAGCGGAATGTAGATAACCAGCGCGGTTAGCAACACGACAACACCGCGCGGCAGGCTCTGCCATTTTCTGAGCAATGCACTCATATGACTTCCCTTAGCATGAATGTCGGATGTCGCTAACGCTAATCCGACCTACGACTGGCCGTTGTAGGGTGGATAAGCTAAGCGCCATCCACCACTTGTCTATTATTTGGCCGCTGCGGTACGCCACTCTTTGATGTAATCCAGGCGTTTTTTAGGTTGCAGATACTCAAGCAGGCTTTCGTCAACCGGGATGGGTTTGAGCGCTTTACCTAACATTTTGGTCATACCATCAATGTCGTTTTTGCCTTCGATATCATTGCGAATTGACGGGATATCAGCCTGGTTTGCCAGAATGCTCTGTCCTTTCTCAGACAGCACATAGTCCAACCACAGTTTCGCGGCATTGCTGTTTTGCGCCTGCTGGCTGATGAACGAAACGCGCGACAGTACCAGGGTGTAATCCTTTGGATAAGAGATACCCAGCGATGGGTCGGTTTTAGCGCGGGCTTCGGCATAAGAACCGAGGATGTTAAAACCAATCAAGTTTTCGCCGGAAGACACGCGTTCCATCATGGTGCCGGTAGATGACTGAACCGCTAAGCCACCTTTGGCGACATCAGCCAGCGTTTTGAAATAATTCGCATCGGCTTTGGAATCCTGAACCGAAAGCATAAAGCCGAGGCCAGACTTCTCGATATCGTAGGTGGTGACTTTTTTGCTGAACTTGTCGGGCTGGCTGGCAATCAGTTTTGCCAGTGCGGTATGGGAATCTGGAACTTCATTTGCCGGGATCTGGCGTTTGTTATAGATAAATACCACCGGCTCATAAGTGGTGCCGTAGGCTTTGTCTTTCCACATGGCCCATTTCGGCAACTGGCCCTGCTCAGGGGATTTATATTCCTGCGCGTAGTCGACTGCCAGTTTCAGCGCGGTATCCATTGAAGAGCTCCAGACCACGTCACCACTGGTGCCACCCGCAGCCTGTTCACTGATATAACGGTTGTACAGTTCGGTACTGTTCATATCGTTATATTCAACTTTAATCCCTGGATAAGCGGCTTCAAACCCCTGAATCAGCGGGCCTGCGGCTTTCGTATCAGTGGTGGAATAGATAACCACTTTCCCTTCTTTAGTCGCCGCATCGACCACTTTTTGGTAGTCAGCCGGGTAGCCTTGAGGTAACGCAGACATGGCAGAGGAAGACATGAGTACAGCGGCAGTAATCAGAGAGATGCGTAATTTATTCGACATTATTTTTAACCTTCTAGTTACATTTGAGAAACTAGAGGCCAACATATCGCAAAGCAAATCACAGGCAATAGGGGGATTTTTTTATCTTACCGAATTGTGATTCGGGGCTTTTTTTAGGCAATTAACACCATTAAAACCACGAAACAGGGTTTACGCCTTGCGGTACAACCGCCGTGGATGGCCGATATTCCCGTACTGCATCTCAACCTCGATAAACCCCATCTCCACGCAATACTCCAGATAACGGCGGCAGGTTGTCTTGCTGATCCCCACTTCTTCAACCACCTGTTCTACAGCCCATGTCATATCCGGCTTTGCGGTAAAAATACGCTGCACCCGCTCCAGCGTACTTGGCTCAATCCCTTTGGTTGACGGAGCCGACGGGGTATTGATGGTGGGCAGGTTAAAAAGCCTGTCCAGCGCGGTTTGATCCACGACTTTCACATGGCGCAGTGTCTCGACCAGCTGCATAAAACGCTCGAGCGAACTGCGCAAACGGTGAAATGAAACCGGCTTGATAATGTAGTCAAACGCACCGCTGCGCATCGCGTGGCTACAGGTCTGCATATCGCTGGCGGCGGTGATGAAAATTACTGAACAATCGAAACTTTTCAGCAGCGGGCTATCCATTAACTCCACGCCCTGGCCATCGGGCAAATAGTTATCGAGCAGCACTAATCTCGGTTGATGTAACTCCAACAGACTGCGTGCTTGCTCAAGCGTCGCGGCGATTCCCACTACGCTCAGCCGAAAGTTTTGCTCGATAAAATCACGATGCAAACCGGCGAGATACGGTTCGTCTTCGACAATCACGACATCAAACGCGCTGTGGTTATTCATGGTGCTGTCCTGGGGAAACAGTAGCCGGGAACGGGATAAACACTGAAAATATCGTACCTTGCGGTGAATTGTCTGTGACTTCGATACTGCCGCAGGCCTGGTGAACGTATCCCGCCACCAGATACAAACCGATGCCATGATCGGAGCCTGCCATTTCATGCAGATTGGACGGTTTGCTGGAAATACCTTGCTCAAAGATATGCGGCTTGAGCGCGTCATCCACGCCGACGCCCTGATCGGCCACTTCAATCACTAATTCCTGATTACGGTCCGAAATATAAAGCTCTACCGGCGCGGAATTGTTTTGTGCTTTCAACGTGGCATCCACGGCGTTATCCAGCAAATTGCCAATCACTGACATCAATGCCGTTTCGTTAATGCTGGCGGGAATGCGGTTTAACTGGCAAGCCGGGTCAAACGCCAGCTCAATCCCTTTTTCCCGCGCGCTGACGAATTTGCCCAATAACAGGCCACACAAAGCCGGGGAGGTGAAGCGTGCCGAGACAAAATCCAGCACTGCTTGTGCGCCTTCCGATTGCGCCTGAATGTAGCGCATCGCATCGTCATAACGCTGCATTTGCAACAGACCCGCCAGTGTTGCGGTCCAGTTCAGTTGTTCATGGCGCATGATGCGCAGGTTGTCGGCGTAACGCTTTACCTGACTCAACTGGCTGCTTAACGTATTGATGTCGTTTTTGTCGCGAAAACTAAACACCCAACCACTTTCAGTACCGGGTTCCAGTTCAATAGGCACCCGGTTGACTATCACCTGGCGCTGATTTAACACGATGATTTGGTCATGGAAACTGCCGTTTCCTGCCCTGTCGCTTTGTGCGAAAAAGGTGGGCGGCGTTTGCAAAATGTCTTCAAGCGGTTTGCCGATAAGATCTTTTTCCGGCTGGCGAATATCCAGTAATTCCCTGGCGGCACGGTTAATTAAGATCAGCTGTTTCTCGGCGTTAACCGCAAATATTCCTTCATACATTGCTTCCAGCAGGGCTTTTTGTTGTAGCACCAGTAGTGCAATATCTTTCGGTTCAAGCCAGAACATTTGCCGCTTCACATTGCGGCTAAATATCCATGAAAAAATAAACAACAGGATTAACAGCAGCAGGCCATATAACCCCGCTTGCCACAGCAGTCGCGCATTAATATTGGCAATATAAGAGGTGAGATAGCCGACTGAAACAATGCCAATTACTTGATTATTGGCATCCAGAATCGGGGCTTTACTGCGCAAAGAGACACCGATGCCGCCCTTGCGCATCGAAATAATGGTTTTCCCCTGCAAAACCTCGGCGTTATCACCACCAATCATCGGCAGATGCAGGCGCTCCGGTGATTCTGAGTGATACAGATGGTTCTCACGGACATCGCCAATCACGATATAACTGGCATCACTTTGATTGCGTAACGGCTGAATCAAACGCGCAATGCCTGCGACATCACGAACGGCAACTTTATCCGCAAGCCCTGGCATCAACGCAATTTCACTGGCCTGAACGCGGGCGCGCTGCCCAAGGTCGCGATGCTGTTGGCGGTCAATAACATGAAATAAGATGGCGCCCAACATGGCTAACAGCAGGCATGAAAACCCCACCAGAGATAAAAAGAGTTTCACCTGAAAAGGTAATCTGCGTTTCATACAATTTGCTGCGGAGTCCGATAAAAGAGGCACATCGGCGCAGACTAGCATGGTGAAATTGGGAGGGTAATCGGAGTGTTATGGAGTTGTGAACTCGCAATGGCTAAACCTTAGCCATTGCGATAAATACTCAATCGGTGCGGGTAGGAAATCAGTACTTCACATCGCGAGCGGCATCACGGCCATCTTGCTTATTCTCGCGGTGGTCCTGGCGGCAATCGGCATTACCGAACACACCATTACGGCAATCTTGTTTAACTTCGCGTGATTCCTGGCGAACGTCCTGGCGCAAATCACGCGCGTCACGGCGTTGGCCGGCCTGCTCGGTTGCCTGTGCAGGAATAGCGGTCATCAGAGTGGTACACGCAAGCAGCATCCATAGAGATTTTTTCATGGTAAATCCTCAATATCGGTGAATCGCGCCAGTACGGGGATTCAAAATGCAAAAATTGATATTTCCGTTTTGGCAGGGAGGTATTTTCATCAAAAAGAGAGCCGCTTGCTGCAACTAATTCATTTAATAAAAAACGTAATAGCCATTGAATTGAGAAAAGCCAGAAGGGAGTTAGCAAGATGCTGAAGTAAAACGTTTACGTCGAGGGGGATTAATCCAGGTCTACTTTCAGTATGTTCTCGATCAAATGCACCGTTTCCGAAAGGTGATGGAGAATGTTGTTGGTATCAAGCAGGAGTGCGCCCCAAAACATCAGGATCAGCATCAGTGCAGCGATAGCAGAGTAATTAAACATTTTCATGACATTTTTTGGCAACAGTGAATGTTGTTACTAATTATATCAATCGCTGTTGAACCTCAATTAAACGAGCTGACTTTTACACAATTATTCAAAACATCAGGTAGGCAAAACAGCGGGACGAATCCCGCCGTTTGGGCTTATTTTTCCTGATAACGCGGAGCGGGAACGCCGGTCAGACAGCTTTCGAAAATAGCCAGACGAGCTTTTTCGTAAGTTTCCCAAAGAGTTAAATCGTGTAGCGCAGGGATCGTCACCGCTTCACCTTTATCCAGCCCCACTAACGCAGCATCAACCAGGTTTTCGCCGGTCATGATGGCAGCAGGTGGCAGGTCTTCCATTGATACACCAGAGACATCCCAAATTTCCGTTGCGGTTATTGCTGGCAACATGGCCTGAACACGCACGTTACTTCCAGCGACTTCTTCTTGCAAAGCACGGGTGAAATTCAACACATAACCTTTGGTGCCGCTATACACCGCGCTACCCGCGCGAGCATGCAATGAAACCACCGACGCGACGTTAATAATGGTGCCGCTATCTTGTGCCTGAAAACGGGCGAGTGCGGCGAGGCTCAGGCGGGTCAACGCGGTGATATTCAACATAATGTCCGCCTGATGTAACTCGGCGCTGCCGGCGGTAAACGGCGCGATATGCGCGGTTCCGGCATTATTAACCAATATTTCTATGCGTTCGTTACTGCGTAACGCTTCTTCCACTGCCTGAATACCGCTTTCATCTGCAAGGTCTGCGGGGAGTGTTTGAACGGAAATCCCATGCAACGCTTCCAGTTTGCTGGCCAGTTCACGCAAGCGATCTTCGCGGCGCGCAACCAACAACAGATCGTATCCGCGAGCGGCGAAGCGCTCTGCATAAACCGCGCCAATGCCAGAAGATGCGCCGGTAATAACTGCAACAGAAGGTGAAGTGCTCATGGTAAATCCTCGTCGGTGAAAGTAAGTTGGTTTCATAATGAAACTACATTAAAAATAGTTTGAGTGGTTTCATAATGCAACCAAATTGCGTGTCTTTTTTTATTTCTGCATTAGATTGAATGCTTACAGAAGGATTAAGAGATTGATAATAAAAGGGAAGGGGTGGATGTCGCTTACGCTAATCCATCCCAGGCAGGTCGGATAAATGCCGCGTCTTCCGACATTATGTTGGCTCTACCGCAACATCCGGGCGCTGGGCAACCACCTCGGCGGGTGTCAGCACACGGCCATCCTGCGCTTGCAGCATCAATTTGCGCAGCGGTTGATGGAGTTCATCATCAACCAGCACACTGCATTTTTCGTGGCTATCAAACAGATAATCGCCACCCCATTGCGCCAGAGCGACCAGCACGGTTTGCAGCGCACGGCCCTTTTCCGTCAACACATATTCATGCCACGCGCTGCCGTCAGCGGCCGGGCGCACGGTCAAAATATCCTGCTCCACGAGTTGTTTAAGCCGTTGGGTGAGCATATTTTTGGCGATACCGAGGTTTTTCTGGAACTCACCAAAACGTGTCAGGCCATTTAAAGCATCGCGCACGATAAGCAGCGACCACCAGTCGCCAATAATATCCAGTGAGCGGGCAACCGGACAGATACTGCCTTCCATACTTTTGCGTTTCATAAATCCTCCATTGGCAAACAGCCAGATAGTTTTATTATAAAACCTATTTTCTGGGCTGAGTAGTTTTCCTTTCTTCATTGCCCATTTTGCGATCGGCTCATAAGGCGATTTGGGTTTTTTCTGCCAAAATGAATGCTGCGCTTTTGTGTAATAACATCTTGAGGATTAAGGGATGAATAAAAAAACGATAGCGGTTTTACTGGCAATGGCTTATTTCGCTCCTGCGTTGGCGCAAGCCGAAACGCCCCCGCAGGGTTACCAACTTCAGCAAGTGTTATTAATGAGCCGCCATAACTTGCGGGCACCGCTGGCGAATAATGGCAGCGTACTGGAGCAGTCCACCGCGCAATCCTGGCCGCAATGGGATGTTCCTGGCGGCCAGCTGACCACCAAAGGCGGCGTGCTGGAAGTGTATATGGGGCATTACATGCGCGAGTGGCTGGCGGAGCAGGAACTCGTGAAAAGCGGCGAATGCCCAACGCCACAAAGCGTGTACGCTTACGCTAACAGCTTGCAGCGTACCGTTGCTACTGCGCAGTTCTTTATCACGGGGGCGTTTCCTGGTTGTGATATTCCTGTCCATCATCAGGAAAAAATGGGCACCATGGACCCGACCTTTAATCCTGTCATTACCAATGATTCGCCGGAATTTAAACAAGCCGCCTTGCAGGCGATGGAAACCCAACGCGAGCACTACAAACTTAACGACAGCTATCAGCTTCTTGAGCAGATCGTCGGCTTCAAAGACTCTCCGGCTTGTAAAGAAAAACAGCAGTGCGATTTGACCGCCGAGAAAGATAAATTTAGCGCCAATGTGAAGGAAGAACCGGGTGTGAGTGGCCCGCTAAAAGTGGGTAATTCACTAGTTGATGCCTTTACCCTGCAATATTACGAAGGCTTCCCGCTGGATAACGTTGCCTGGGGGCAAATTAAAACGGCTGAACAATGGCGAGTATTATCACAGCTGAAAAATGGCTATCAGGATACTTTGTTTACCTCACCACAAGTCGCGCGCAACGTGGCGGCACCGTTGATTAAATATATCGAGAAAGCCTTCACCGGTTCGGCGGCAAAAGGGCCAAAAATCACCTTGCTGGTGGGGCATGACTCTAATATTGCCTCCATGCTAACGGCACTGGATTTCAAACCTTATCAATTGCCTGGACAATATGAACGCACGCCTATTGGTGGGAAAATCATGTTCCAGCGTTGGCACGATGCCAACACCAATCGTGATTTGATGAAGGTGGAATACGTGTATCAAAGTAGCGAGCAATTACGCAAAGCCGAGGTGTTAAGCCTGCAACAACCGCCACAGCGTGTGACGCTGCAACTCAATGGTTGCCCGACGGATGCGAATGGTTTTTGCCCGTGGGATAAATTTACTGAGGTGTTGGCGCAGAGTGTCAATCAGGTGAAATAGATCAGGGATAAACTCCCCCGCACCAGCGGGGGAATCTGGCTACACGTTCTTGCGCTCGATGGTTTGCTCGCCCCAAAACAGCGAGTCTTTATCTGTTCTTTCAAATGCCAGCGACAGCACCTCGTCGCTACCATTTTCCCAAATTTTCTCAGCCATTTTTTCGTCGTATTTTGCCACTTCGAAAATAGCCTCTGCTATTTCAGGAGATGTGTTTCTCAAACTGGCCCATTCACCTACATGATGAACTTTGGATTGTTGATTCTGCATGTTCTCCTCCATTAACCATTTAATTTAACTGCTAAACCTGCCACGTATTCGCCCTGGTAACGCGCAATCGACAGCTCTTCCTGGCTTGGCTGGCGCGAACCGTCAGCACCGGCAATCGTTGTGGCACCATATGGCGTACCGCCGCGAACCTGCGAAACATCAAACAATTCTTGCGCAGCGTAACCGATTGGGACAATCACCATCCCGTGATGCGCAAGAGTTGTCCATGTGGATGAAATGGTGTGTTCCTGGCCGCCGCCGGTGCCAGTCGAGCTAAATACGCTGGCAAGCTTGCCGTGCAGACCCCCTGATGCCCAAAGGCCGCCGGTCTGATCGAGGAAGGTGCGCATCTGGCCGGACATATTGCCAAAGCGGGTAGGGGTGCCAAAAATGATAGCATCGTAATCGGCAAGCTCTTGTGGGGTGGCTTGCGGAGCATGTTGCGTTTTACCCCCAGCCTTTAAGAAAGCCTCTCCTGACATGGTTTCCGGGACGCGTTTTACCGTCACTTCCGCACCATCAACTTTCTGCGCACCCTCTGCCACTGCTTGTGCCATGGTTTCGATGTGTCCATACATTGAATAATAAAGCACCAGAACTTTAGCCATTTCGCATCACTCCTGTCTTGACGCAGCGTTTGCTGCACTGAATTAAAGATATGTGCTGTGGCAGGAACTGCAAACCGGAGTGCCAATTAGTTGATCTTTAACAATCTGCGATGCAAACGGAAGGAATGTCGCATTACGTCACATTTTCATATGGTGACTATTTCATTAAAAATAAGAATATCTTATGGATTGAGCGGCTAAAAAATCACCCATTCCGGCGATGACATGTTGCAAAATATTACGGTTAACTGGTGAATTACCCAGTCTGCACTAAGCTTATCCCCACGCGGCAGGTAATACGTTGTCCATTTGAAGCCGCGCGGTGAAAGATTACTCTTTGACTGAATGCAATATGATGACTTAACTATTTCACCAATCTGGAGGTTAGAAATGGCAAACCATCGTGGTGGTTCAGGTAATTTCGCTGAAGACCGTGAAAGAGCATCAGAAGCAGGTCGTAAAGGTGGCCAGCATAGTGGCGGGAACTTCAAGAATGACCCGCAACGCGCCTCAGAAGCAGGCCAAAAAGGGGGCAAAAATAGTCACGGCAAAGGCAGCAGCAAGTAAATCTGCCAGGCTTTCGCAATTCGCTAAGTTATCTGTTTTCCCTCTTAGATAGCTGATTGCCATCCCCACCGCCGGTTATGACCGGCGGTTTTTATTTTCCCACTCCCATTGCAGCACATAACGCCTGCACGCAAACTAGTGACCTTCTTTGTCACGCTCGAATTTCCTGGTATTTCCATGTCTGCTTTATTGCGCCGTTACTCGCTTGCTATCAAACCTCAAGAAGCCATTTTGATCCTCATCACCATGTTCTGGGGTGGGACGTTTCTTGCGGTGCAATACGCCATGACGCTGAGTGGGCCATTCTTCTTTGTCGGTCTACGCTTTGCCACCGCAGCGCTGGCAGTGGCGCTACTGTCGTTGAAAACGTTACGCGGACTGACCTGGCTTGAAGTGAAAGCTGGGGTGTTTATTGGTATTTCGATTGCTATCGGTTACAGCATGCAGACCTGGGGTCTGCAGAGCATACCCAGCAGCAAATCGGCCTTTATCACTGCGATGTATGTTCCGTTAGTGCCGGTGTTGCAATGGATTTGTCTGGGTAAAATGCCGGGAATGATGTCCTGGATTGGTGTTGGGCTTGCCTTTATCGGCCTGATTTTCCTCGCCGGGCCAGACGGCACATCGCTCACGCTGGGAGCCGGTGAAATCATCACGCTAATCAGCGCGCTGGCGATTGCCGCTGAAATTATCCTGATTAGCGCCTGGGCCGGTAAAGTCGACATAAAACGCGTAACTATTGTGCAGCTTGCCACTGCCTCCATTGTTGCGTTTGCCACCATGATCCCGGCGGGCGAAAGCGTGCCTGCCTTCACGCCTGGTCTGCTGGTGATTGCGTTAGGGCTGGGGATATTCAGCGCCATTATTCAGGTGACAATGAACTGGGCACAGCGCAGCGTTTCGCCGACTCGCGCAACGGTTATTTATACCGGCGAGCCAGTATGGGCGGGGATTTTTGGGCGCTTAGCCGGCGAGCGATTACCGGTGCTGGCGTTACTGGGCGGCGCGTTGATTGTGCTGGGCGTTCTGGTTAGTGAGCTGAAACTCAAGCGCAAGCTTCAGCGTAAGAAAGCGGCACCGCTGGCGGTGCCTGAGAATGAATGACAA
>NZ_JAHWLU010000077.1:0-23255 GCF_022134725.1 Buttiauxella sp. S19-1 | reverse complement strand
ATAAGGAAACAGGGTGCGGATGACATCATGGCGCAGGAAACCTCTTTCCATAAATGACGCCGGATATATGACAGCGAACCGTATCAAATCAGTATTTGCATAACACTGGGCGTCCATATATGACTCATGACAAAACCAGCATCAATCCAAAAACGGTGGGACCCATAGAGTTTTTTGTGAGCTGATTTCACCGAGCTACTCACCTCTTCTGCAACACCTGCAACTTAAGAAATATGTCTGGAAAACCACTCGCATTCCTACGAGTGTCAATGTCTCCGCACACCTGTTGGATATACAGTTCAAAAACTGTACTCCCAACTTTCAATGGTTGCTCAGGCAGGGCAGCCTTCGGACTGGCCGGTATCCTTGTAGGCCGGCACTACGTAAAAATGGCACCTCACTGGCAGCCGAATCCCGCGCCGCAGGTTTAAGTTCTTCTACTCTCGCCAACGCGCTGAGCCGCCCGTGGGCAAAAGGGGAACTGCTAATAAGCAAAGCCATTGGCGTACCCGCCGAAACCATCTGGCCAAGCCGCTATTTTGATCCTCAAACGCACAAGCCTGTCGTTCGGCTAATGCGCACCCGTCATCCGAAATAAACGATCAGCGTCATCAGCCAGAAACTCAGTGCGGGTGACGCTGTGATTAGCTTGAATAATTCCAGACGAAATCCTGAAAACCCGCATATTTTGTGCCGTGCGGAGTTTGTATCTCAACCACCACTCATCATACCGTTCCAGAAATCATTCATAATCTGCTCAACAGTCATATCGCCCACATCAGTTTGCCGCACTATAGCGTCGGTCAAACGTTCTCTATCAAGACGCATCAACTCGGCTAAAGAAGTGTGCTCGCTAATTGCAACGATATCGCCGCCCAACAGCACTGCGCCCATACGCACAGGATTCCAGTCTAGTTTTTCACCTTCGATGGGGGATTCATATATACGCTCATCTTCAATAGCGCCATATTCACGAATAATCTTGTAGAGATCGGTCGCATCCTTCGCATTGCCATGCCCGCGATCGCGCCAGGCAAAAAGTTTTAATAATGCTAATCCCGGTAAGGAACAAAACGGCAGATTTTCCCCATTGCCCAGTTGCACTGTTACGGTGTGATTAAATACCTCAGCAAATCCGTCCACGGACATGATTACCTCACGCTCCGGCGGCCAGGCAATTTGACTCCCTTCAGCAACTCCGCCAAAAGGAATAATATCCAGCTCGATCCCTTCGGAAATCATACGATGAGCATTATCACGGACAGCATGTGCACCTTCAGCAATAAAGGCATTTTTAAGCACATCAAACCTCGGCCAGCCATCAACAAACACAGCGATATCAATATCGCGAGTTCGACGACCAATACTCCTGCCGTGAACATGGTGGAGTAAAATTTCACGCGCCGTTGCACCTGCAATAAAAAACGGGATCTCCTGGGCGGTACAAATTCGGTTAATCTGGCTTAGCAATGTTTCAGTAACTGAAAAGATCGGATTCGTTAAGGTGAAGGTATTTGTCATTGATTATCCTTGCTGCTTCTCTGTTTCTGTCGTCGCCGCTCACCAACAACTCTGCCACGCACAGCATCGCTTCTGCTTTGCGACTCAGTGCAAAGTGCTTCCAAAAACGGGAAATCAGTTGCAGTTTTCCGCCAGAAACAGGTTTTAGCCCCAGTTCTTTCCGCCTTTGTAAAAGATGATGAGGGGTAAAGATCACGCCTGTTTCCGGTATCAGATATCCACTGCTCAGCTGGGCGGCAGCAATTTCGCCCCCCCAGTATTCCTCGGACGCCAACGCTATCTCACCCCATGAAACAGGTGCAGACAAAGAAAGAGAATCCAGTTTTGGGCGCAGAGCAGTGGCATAATCTTTAAGCCACAGAACCTGTAATTCTTCTTCATTCATCAAACGCCGCCCCTGCTGCGATTTTCGGTAATAGCGCTGTGCTTCAAGATAATCGAAAGCCTTGCTAACCATCCCCAGGGAAATCCCCGCTTTCTCCGCCAGGCTGCGGTACGTATCGTTCAGGGTTTCTGGGCTGGATAACAGCACAAAAAGAAGTTTCATTACTCCTTCCGCAAAACGACTACTGGCAACAACGGGTTTCTTTTCATAGCGCCCTTCTCTGAGCAGATATAATCCTGGAACCTGGATATGGGCGTTGCCCGCCGTATCGATGAAATTAATCTGGCTCTCGGCACAATATTCCGCCAACGTAGATGTCAGTCGGTTGCACACGAGTAATGCAGGGACATTTCCAGGAAAGCGAGCCATTTGTTCACGGGCAGCTATCAGCGATTCTTTACGATGGATCTGCTTTATTTCCAGGGCAAATGTCATCGTTTCACCGCTCGGCCCCGTTAACTTGCCCCAACCGTCATGTACGCCATTGTTGCTATACTCATATTGCAACTCGAAGCCTTTTGGCAGGTTCTCTAAAACCCCGGACAAAAGCTGTTCTTCTTTCATTTGTTCACACCTTTCCACAGTTCATGATTCATGAACAGAATTAGTTTATGAACAAATCAAAAGGGAAGCAACGTAGATTCTCAAAAATGGCAAAAGCAACACCTCACCAAAACTATTCCTGCGGTATTGGCAAAGTTTTTCTCATTCAGGATGGTCTACTCTTATCGGGTCAATAAGGCGAAATCATAATGGAAAGGGATCAATGACTGATTCATCACTCCTGCCGCTGTCTTTCCCGATGCCGGAAATCCCAGGCGTTACCGTAACGCATGGTGGGTTAAATTACCTGCAACCAGAATTGCTGCTGGATTTTATTAGTGTCTGCGCACAACCGCTGGTTTCCGTCACGCCGATTGCCGTGCTCTACGCCAATATCGGCGTGCTGCAACGCATTGAGTTACGAAAAATCCCTGTCCCCATCAAAGGACGCGTTGTTTATCCTGTCAGTTCCCAGGCACTTCCCAGCCTGCGCGCAAGGCTCATCATTAATGGGCCGTTCAAGAAACTGAAATTCCAGGGCACCCTGATTGCGGCAACTGCGGAACCCTCAGTGCAAAATATGACGCTCATCGGTCTGGCGCTCGAGTTTTCCGCCCTGCAATCCTAATGTCGGTCACTCATCCCAAAACGGTAGCTTTCTGCGCGGCCTGAGCGCGTGTTTTGAAAGGGCTTTTGCTATCGCGGCACCGATTTGCGCACAAACGGTTAGCCCCTGAACGAAAGGCTGGTCGTGCATCAAATACGGCAATGCGCCAAACCCGATACGCCCACGGGCGCAGGCGGGTTCCAGCAAGGTGTAATCGTCGCCAACATCCGGAATATCATCACCATTAGCGGCAAGTTGCTGGCGTAAAGTGGGGAACGGCAGGTCTTTTGTCTTCAGCGCTTTTTGCCCGCGAGCATCAATAAACACATCGAACTCATATCTGTCGCCTTGTGCGGCAATCACGGTCTGGTGCTCTTTGACATCGAGTTCATAATCTTGCCCAAGTGTGAGAATGCTGATGATCCCCGCCTCACGTAAGGCCAGTAATCGGCGAATCGATTGCGAAGGAATGGCGGCATAATTATCGATAAACACGCGAGCAAGCCCGGCGTCGAACCGCTTGCTGTCCTGTTCGTTAAGATGGGGCACAATCTCCTGCACCGCTTCATGTAAACGCAGAATGGCGTAACGCCAGAGCACGGTTCGTTTATCGCGTTTGTTGCGTTCGACTTCCTGCAGATTGGCTTCGGCCCAACTAAACGGGTTATTTTTTTTCCGGTCGGAAAACCAGGTGTTGGCGAAGCTGTCGGCATCCAGAGTATTGAGGGATATGCGCTCGCTCCAGGTCGAGTCAGCCCGTTCGATTTCCTCCATCATCAGGCCGAAAACCCTGTCGAGCAGGCCGTCTGAACCGGCCGCAATTTCGTTGTTAATAGCCTGTTCGCTGGCAACCAATAAAGGTTCATACGGGATCGGGCAGTAGAAATCCGCTTCTGGCAGGATGCCAGAGCGCGACATCAGCACAATGTTAAGCGCGGTACTTTGTTCATCAAGAATGAACCGGCAGTGCTCGTCATCATCTTCAATAAATTCGCCATGCTGGATAACCACCGCCATTGCGGCGTCCAGGCCACTTAAAGATGTCCCCATAATGCCAACCTTGCCCGCCGGAATATGCGCCTCCATCAGCCCCGACCACGGGCTAGGAAAGTAGCTGTGTGTCGCGGCATCTTCGTCTGGCCAGACATGCCCCGTTGCGATAACGGCAAGATCAAACAAATGGGGCACCGCCTCCCCTTGCGCCCATAACCTGACGCCGTCTGCCGTAGCTTGCAGGTCAGTAACCAGGCAAGACTCATGCACTTCAACGTTAAAACCTTGTTTTTTTGCCTGCGCCACCAGTTCCAAAAACTGGTCACGAAAATACTCGCCAAGAAGAATGCGCGGCAGGAATTGACGGACATGAAGCGAAGCATGTTCGACACCATAGCGCGCCAGATGCGCTTCACTTTGGTGGCGCAGCCAGTCGATATAGGTCGAAAAAATGGGCGGAATTTCGATGCTGGCAATATTCGCCAACATCATGCGCGAGTTTTCTTCATCGCTGTAAGGCATACCGACACCCGCTTCAGGGGCTTGCTCATAGACAGAAACGGCTACAGGTGTCTTATTCTTCAGCAGGGAGAAAAAAGTATAAATCCCCGTTGGCCCCGCGCCGATAATCGCCACTTTTCTCATTAATACTCACACTTTTGCTCACCCAATCCATCGTTTAAGATTAGGTTCACGCAACGGTTTCTGGCAACTTATTGGCTATTAGTCCCTACGCCTATCTGCCCTGTTACACCCACACACAAAAACGTGCGCTGAGCGATTTTCTACTGCTCCGTCTTTGGGTTACAATAAATTTCACTGTACAAATAAACAGGTTAATTATTATGACTCTGGCTTTGAATGGTACAAAGATTGGCCGCAATCAGTTCACTGGCGCGAAAATTGAGAACAGCACTTTTTTTAACTGCGACTTTTCAGGCACTGACCTGACCGGTACCGAGTTTGTCGGCTGCCAGTTTTATGACCGTGAAAGCCAGCAAGGCGGTAATTTTAACCGGGCAATACTGAAAGACGCAGCCTTCAAAAGCTGTGATTTATCGATGGCAGATTTCAGAAATGCCAGCGCCCTGGGTATCGAAATCCGCGACTGTCGGGCGCAAGGCGCAGACTTTCGTGGCGCAAGCTTCATGAATATGATCACCACCCGCAGCTGGTTTTGCAGTGCTTACATCACCAAAACCAACCTGAGCTACGCCAACTTTAGCAAGGTGGTGCTCGAGAAGTGCGAGCTGTGGGAAAACCGCTGGAATGGTGCTCAAATTCTGGGGGCGACCTTTAGTGGCTCTGACCTTTCCGGCGGTGAATTCTCTTCCTTCGACTGGCGATCAGCCAACTTTACCCATTGTGACCTGACCAATTCAGAACTGGGTAATCTGGACGTTCGCGGCACCGATTTACAAGGGGTCAAACTGGATAATTATCAGGTGATCCAAATAATGGAGCGCCTGGGGATCACGATTATCGGTTAGCCTGGTGAGGGTGAAAGGGGCTGGATACACCATCCCCTCACATCCCCAATTACGTCGGTGAACCCGGCAGGCTAAAACCGCTGTTCGCTTGTAATCCCATATGGCAATACATCGCGCAGGCCGCACTTAATATCGACATCGCAATGGCTGCGCCACTGCCTTCGCCGAGGCGCAAATCCAGATACAGATAAGGCTTCAGGTTAAGGTGTTCTAATGCACGTTGTGCGCCCTTCTCTGCCGAGAAATGTGAAGGGATACAATAGCTTTTGACTTCAGGCGCTAGCTGGCACGCCGCAATCGCCGCCGCATACGAGAGAAAACCATCCAGCACCACCGGCAGGCCACACGCCCCCGCCCCGAGAATGACTCCCGCCATCCCCACCAGGTCATATCCACCCACTTTTGCCAGCACATCCAGCGCATCGTTGCCGTTGGGTTGGTTAACATGGATAGCTTTTCTGACAATCGACTCTTTATGCTGCAACTGATCGAGTGGCAGATTGGCACCAATCCCCACCACATCGTGCGGATCACAATCGCTAAATACGCTGATCATCGCCGAAGCGGGCGTGGTGTTGGCAATCCCCAGTTCACCGACGCCAAAAATAGACACCCCTTCCTCCGCACGTTTTTTTACCAGCTGAGCGCTTGCCAGCAGCAGTTGTTCCGCGTCCTGGCGCGACATGGCTGGCCCCTGCGCAATATTGCCGCATCCGCGTGCCAGCTTAAGGCTCACCATATTGGCGATCGGTTCGCAATCAATGCCGATGTCCACCGGCAAAACAGAGGTTTGGCTGTTTTTTGCCAGTACGCACACGCCGGTCAGCCCTTTCTGCATATTCAACGCCTGAATATAAGTGACCTCTTTCGGGGTCACAGCGACTCCTTCATCAAACACACCATGATCGGCGCACATCACAATAATTTCTTTTTGCAGGTTATCCAGATGGCTTATCCCACGCATACCCGCCAGTTGGGTTGCCATCACTTCCAGCCGCCCGAGGCTTTTTGCTGGCTTGGCTAAACTTTCAATATAGTCAGCCGCTTGCGCCATTTTTTGTTGATCAAGCGGCCTGATGCTTGCCACTAATTCCGTTAATGTTTGCACCGTTATTATCCTCAATTGTTTAACGCATCATTCAGGCCCACAGCAATGCCAGCAGAAATACCATTTCCCCCACTTCTTCCGAGGCTCCCAGCGTGTCGCCGGTTTGCCCGCCTAACTGGCGGCGGAAATAGGATGCGACGCCATAAACCACAACATAAGTCACCAGAATGGCGATAAGCCCGCGCGTTCCGGCGAATAGCCCGACAATCAGCGCCCCAATCAACAAGGTGATGGCGGCCTGATAACCGCTAATCTGGCCGATATAAATATTGCCCATCCCTTCACCGGCACGGGCGTAGCGCTGCTTATACATCGCCAGCACCATGGCTGCGCGGCCAGCCACTGGTGCACAGAGCAACAGCGTGAAAAGTTCTTTAGCGGGAAATTGCGATAACGAAATAACGGCGAATGTTTTGATGAGAATACAGAAAATCAGCGCCAGGCCACCGTGTGTCCCCAGGCGGCTGTCGCGCATAATTTCCAGCATACGCTCGCGCTTACGGGCAGAAAAAATGCCGTCACAGGTGTCCGCCAGCCCGTCGAGGTGAAAACCGCCAGTCAGAAAAGCGAGTGCCAAAACGTAGACCAGCGCACCGACATAAATGCCGCCACCGCTCTGGCTGGCAACCACCGCGACGAATGCGGCAAGCCCGCCAACAACGCAGCCAACGACGGGAAAATAGCGCACGCCCTGGCCGTAGTGCCGGAACTCTACCCCGTCAGCCCACTTCTCTGGTACTGGAATGCGGGTAATAAATCGCATGGTCGCAGCCAACATATTCAGCGACATTTGATTTTTACCCCAATCCCCGCCACCACCAGCCACACCTCATCTGCCGCCTGCGCCAGCTTCTGATTAACCCTGCCAGAGATGTCGACAAAATGGCGAGCCAGGCGGTTTTGCGGCGTGATGCTCATCCCCAGTTCGTTAGTCACAATGTAGATTGGCGCGGGCGACTGCTGGCATGCGGCGATCAGGTCGTCAATCTGGCGCAGCAGAATCACCTCCAGAGCCGCAAAATCCAGGCTCTCCGGTTCAGCGCCTGCACTCTCTTCATAAAGCAGGTTTGCCAGCATAGTAGTGATGCACTCCAGCATCACGCCTTCGCCTGGTTGCAGATGGTGGCGAATCACCTCGCCCAAATCGCGGAACCCTTCCCAGGTCCGCCAGTGTTGTGGCCGTTGCGCCTGGTGCTGAGCCACGCGTGATGCCATCTCGTCATCGGTGACCAGCGAAGTGGCGATATACAAAACATGGTCACAATCCTCAGCGGCCAGCCGTTCCGTATGCGAGCTTTTGCCGCTGCGGGCACCTCCAGTGACCAGAATCATGCCGTTGCCTCCTGGTGCTCACGCATCACTTGATAGACTTTTTCGATATCAATGTTTTGCCGCATGGCCGCTGCCAGAATGTCAAACTGTTGGGATTTATAACTCGCGTAATCGATTGTGCTGGTCAGCGCCGCTAAGCCTTTACGCGCCCGTAGCCCATTCACCACCGCGCGCGTGAAGGTGTTACTGTCAAACAGCCCATGCAGATAAGTGCCAAACACCAGCCCGTCATCGCTGACTGCACCGTCGGCAATCGATTCGCCGTTTTTTTGCAGTAACAATGCCGGACGGCAGTCCGATGTTAATTGCGTTTCCCCCATGTGGATCTCATAGCCGCGTAGCGCAATCCCCGAAGCCTGCGCCAGCCAGCCAGGCAACGACGCGGCAGTTTCTGCCGCCACCAGAGTGGTGGTTTTACTACTGGCAAATTGGGTCACGGTATTGAGCAAGCCCAGCCCTGGTAAGGTGCCAAGCCCGGATTCCACCTCGTCAATAATGGTGTCGCCGAGCATCTGGTAACCGCCGCAAATGCCGATGATCGGCACGCGGCAGCGATGTAGCTCCAGCACCTTCTGCGCCAGGGCGTGTTCGCGCATCCAGCTCAAATCGCCGAGGGTATTTTTGCTGCCCGGCAAGATAACCAGATCCACCCCGTCCAGTTCTTCTGGATGGCGGACATAGCGCACGCGGACATCCGGTTGCGCCGCCAGCGCATTGAAATCAGTAAAGTTGGAAATGTGTGGTAAGTGCAGCACCGCAATCTCGATATCGCGCTTTTCGGTGTGCAAATATTTACCGCGCTGCAGCGCCACACCGTCTTCATCTTCCAGGTCGACATCCAGCCACGGCATCACGCCCAACACCGGGACGCCGGTTAACGACTCAATCTGTTCAATCCCGGAGTGGAGCAACGCCACGTCACCACGGAATTTATTAATGATGACGCCTTTTACTCGCCAGCGTTCATGCTCCTGCAATAACGCCAGCGTGCCATAAATAGAGGCGAAAACGCCGCCACGGTCGATGTCTGCCACCAGGATAACCGGGCATCCGGCCATTTCTGCCATTCCCATATTGACGATGTCGCGGTCGCGCAGATTGATTTCCGCCGGGCTTCCCGCCCCCTCCAGCACCAGCACGTCATACTCTTGCGCCAGGCTGTTATACGCCGCCGTCACCTGTTCCCGCAGGCGCGGTTTGTACTCGTGGTAACTGACGGCGTCCATATTGCAAGCCACCTGCCCCATCAGCACCACCTGCGCTTTGCTATCGCTGGTGGGCTTGAGCAATACCGGGTTCATGCGCACGTCCGGCACCACGCCCGCCGCTTCGGCCTGGAAAATTTGCGCCCGCCCCATCTCTTTACCTTCCGGCGTGATGCCGGAATTCAGCGCCATGTTCTGCGATTTAAACGGCGCGGTTCGCCAGCCATCCTGATGGAAAATACGGCAAAGCCCCGCAGCCAGAACACTTTTCCCGACATCCGATGCCGTTCCCTGCAACATGATTGCCTGCTTCATGACGCCTCCTGAAGATATGTCGCCCGCATACGGGCAAAGAAATCCGCTTCATTTTTACAAAGCGGTAAACCCAGCTCGAGGTGCATTTTGACCAGCCAGGGCTGCGTCAATCCCGCTTGCTCAATGCAGGCCTGACGAGAAAAGACGTCTTCCGGCGTCCCTTGCGCCAAAACTTCGCCGTGGTTGAGCACATACACCGCGTCGCTCACTTCGTAAATCAAGTCGATGTCGTGGCTGGAGATCACCACATGGTTGCCCTGAGCGACGATGCGGCGAATAATTTCAATCATCTGCGTGCGCCCCGAAGGGTCCAGCCCTGCCGTCGGTTCATCGAGTAACAGATATTTAGCCTGGAGAACTAATGCGCCCGCAATGGCAACGCGCTTTTTCTGCCCGTGACTCAGGCACTGAATCGGCTGGTGACGAAAAGCGTGCGCGTCGACCAGCGTCAATGCTTCTTCGACCCGCCGCGCAATCTCTGCTTCTTCCACCCCGATATTGCGCAGCGCAAACGCAATGTCGCTGTCGATATCGGTATAGAAAATCTGCTGCTCCGGATCCTGAAAAACCGTGGTGACTTGCTGACGCAGCGCCAGCAGCCCTCGTTTGCTGTAATCCAGCGGCTTGCCCTGCCACAGCACCGCCCCTTTTTGCGGCTTCAGAATGCCACTGAGGTTCATAAACAATGTCGATTTTCCGCAGCCATTTGCCCCCACCAGCCCGGTAACCGAATGGCGAGAAAAATCCAGCGAAACACCTTTAAGTACCGGTTCGTCCTGGTAACGAAACCAGAGAGATTCTGTGGCTAGCATGGCTGTCCTTAGAGGTGAAAATCACCCTGATACAATTTGATATCCAGCACCGTCACCATTTGCTGATAGCGCATCATCACGCGGGTAAATAGCATTCCGACCAGCATCGCAAACGATCGATACCCCAGCGGCAAACTGCGATAACCAAAGCGCAGCGTCTGCGCACGGTGGATAGCCAGCGCCTCCTCCAGCAAGATAAAAATAAAGCGCCAGGTCAGCAGGATCTGTTCGGTCATTAACCGCGGCACCCGCGCACGTTGCAGCAGCACAATCAGCTGCGGGAAAGGCAGATTGAGGACCAGCCAGAAGGTCGATGCCAGCGCCGCCAGGCTGCGCCAGACAGTCGCATTCGCCATCAGCAATCCGTCATGGCTGATGCCAATCCAGACGCTGCCAACCGGCACACTCCACAACAGCTCCGTCGATTCGCGGCTGATGCTAAACAGGATTGTCACCACCCCCACCAGCAAAAAACCAAACGGCAGTGCCATCCATCGGCACCAGCGCCACAGCGAAATACGCAGTAACCAGCAGGTGAACGCCGCGACCAGCACCAGCAAACAAACCTGGCCGAACGGCGGCAGGGCAAACGCCAGCACCATCATCGCCAGCCACAACCAGAATTTGCGCACCGGTGAAACGTGGTACCAGCGGCTTTGGTAGCTGAGTCTGTCAAGCCCGGTCAGTTGCACGTTGTCTGCCTTTCCAGTAACCGAAGATGTAGAAAATCACCGCCGCGCCAAAAGAGCCCTGCAAGGTAAACAGCAAGCTTTCTATTTCACCGCTTGCCGGTTCATACAGCGGCTGGAACCACGGTTGGTAATCCGGAGCAATAATCTGGATCTGGCTTTCCGCTTCACCGTCGGAACCGCCATATTCACCGTTGTGGTCAATGAAGAACGGCAATATCACCAGTGCAATCACCATCGCGAGCAAAACTATCGTCTTTTTCATCGTTAATGCTCCTGTGCCGTGATCAAATTACGTTTCGTGATTTGGTCATAGATCAATACCGTCAGCAGCCCTTCCGCTATGGCGATCGGGATCTGCGTCAGGCAGAAGATACTCATGAACTTGAGCGTCGATCCGCCCATGCCCGCCTGCGAGTCGGGAAACGCAACGCCCAATTGCACCGAGGTCACAAAGTAAGTGGTGAGATCCGCCAGCATGGCGCATAAAAACACCCCGACATCTCGACGTAACCCTGCGCGGCAAGCCAGCTTCCACACCAGATAACCGACAATCGGCCCCGCCACCGCCATCGATATGCCGTTAGCGCCAAGCGTGGTCAAACCGCCGTGAGCCAGCAGCAGTGACTGGAACAGCAACACCACCGCGCCGAGGATTGCCACCACACCGGGCCCGAACAAAATCACCGCTAGCCCAACGCCGGTAGGATGCGAGCAGCTTCCGGTTACCGACGGAATTTTCAGCGCCGAGAGCACGAAAACAAATGCGCCGCACAGCGCCAACAACACTTTCTGGTTGCTGTCTTCCGCAACAATCTGGCGCAGACGCACCAGGCCATACCACAGGCACGGTAGAAACAGCAGCCACCAGGCCAGCGCCCACATCGGTGGTAAAAAACCTTCCATAATGTGCATGGCAAACGCATCTTGCGGCACGATGAGCAACAGCATTCCCATGCCGAAGCCGCTTAGTGAGAGTTTTTTCAGTAACGATTCCATGATTTCCCCTTCAGCATTGTTGTCGGATGACGCAGCGCTTATCCGACCTACGTCTACGTCATTGGTTTGATTTTGTCGGGGGGATAAGCCGCAGGCGTCATCCACCGATTCAGCTAATTACGCCACTGCTTGTTCACCAAAATGGTCGAAAAATACGGCAACTCCTGGTCATCCGGCACCTCTCGCAGGTTTCGCCAGCATTGCTCGTTCGGCAGTGTCGCTTCGGCCATCATCAACGCGTTATCCAGCAAATTCGCTTCCTGCAACAGGCACTTAATTCGCGCAAAACGGCCATACACCTTCATTAAGACCAGGCTGTCATGCCGCTCCAGCGCCTGGCGAATCTCGTCCTCCGGCGAGGTACAAGAAATCACCGCCAGTGATTGCGACTCCATCGCCAGCGGCGTTCCAGAGCGTGAAGCAATCGCCGCAAAAGAGGTCACGCCTGGGATAATTTCCAGCCAGTCAGGATGCGGCAACCGCTTGAGTAAAAAGACCCAGGTGCTGAACAACATGGCATCGCCGAGGGTAATAAAGCCGACGCGTTTTCCCGCCTCAACTTCGCGGTACAGTTCGGCGGCAACCGCATCCCATACCGCTTCTTTTTCGGCACTGTCCGCGCTCATCGGGAAATGGCGGCAACAGACTTGCGTATGCTCACCGAGATATTCGCGCACGATAGAAAGCGCCAGGCTATCGCCACCTTTACGTCCGGCGGGGGTGTACAGCACGTCCAGCGTGGCAAGTACCCGCGATGCGCGCACCGTAATTAAGTCGCTCGCCCCAGGGCCGGTGCTAATTGCGTAGAGTTTTCCGCTCATGCTGCCTCCTCCATTGAACCTTTAATCGCCTGCTGTAAATGTGCGACGAACATCGCGCGCACCGCCGGGTTTTCACCCAGCCCCTGCAACCACGGTGTCGCGGGAATCCCCGCAGCGCAGAACTGTGATTTCCACGAATCGTCTTCATCAGACGCCATATCGTTGATGGCGTGGTCACCTGCCACCAGCATGAGCGGCATCAGATGAACGGCGCGCACGCCTTCGGCCAGCATGTTGTCAATCAGTTGCCCGACTTCCGGATAACTTTCCACCGCGCCAACCCGTGCGAGCATCTGCTGTGCCTTCATCATGTGATCGAGACATGCGTAAGCGGCGAAAGCGTGATGGCTGGCACCGTGGCCCATAAACACCACTTCTTCCCGTTCGCCCAGCGCAGGCATTTGCAGGCGTAAAGCCGCCATCAGTTGCGAATAATCAGCGAAGCTATTGAGTAACGGTGCGCCAATCACCAGGCGCGCAAACAATGGCCGCATCACCTGCACTTCATGGACGATCTTTTCGTACTCATCGCCGTTGATAATGTGCAATGACTGAATAGCCACATCCTGATAACCCAGCTCTGCCAGCTTGCGCAGCGCCTGCAACGGCGTATCGATATGAATGCCATCACGCTGTTTTAACTTGCGGATGATCATCCCTGAGGTGTAGGCACGGAACAGGCAGCGATCAGGGCAACTGGCAGCCAGGTCGCGTTCACACGCCACAATATTTTTCTCACCGGTGTCGTGATGGCTGGTGCCAAAACTCACCACCAGAAGCGCTTTTTTCATGGTTTAATCCTTTTGTTTCAGCCAGGCGTCACAACGTGTAACCACGCGGGGTGATCATCAGCCCTTGCTCGATATAGGTTGCGTGGTTGCCGACAATCACCAGACTGGTCATGTCCACTGGTTCAAAATCCATCTCGCCGAGTGTGGTGAGCCATTTCTGTTGTTTTTTGCGCCCGGCTGACTTCACCACGCCTACTGGCGTCTGGGCGCTTTTGCTACCGGAAAGCAGTTCAAAAGCCCGAGCCAGATGCCCTTCGCGGCCACGGCTGCGCGGGTTATAGAAGCAGATGACAAAATCGGCTTCGCCCGCGGCGATGATGCGTTTTTCAATCACCGCCCACGGTGTCAGCAGATCACTGAGGCTGATGTGGCAAAAATCGTGCATCAACGGCGCGCCAAGCAAAGATGCGGCGGCGATGCTCGCTGTCATGCCGGGAATCAACCGCACTTCCACATCCAGTTTCTGTTTGCTGACCAGCTCAAGCACCAGCCCAGCCATGCCGTAAATACCGGCATCGCCGCTGCTAATCAGCGCCACGTTGCGCCCGCTTTGCGCCAGCTCAATCGCCGCCTGACAGCGTTCAATTTCCTTGCACATCCCTGTTTTGATCACTTGCTTGTCGCCGGTGAACGCCTTCACCAGATGAGTGTAAGTTTTATAACCCACCACGATTTCAGCAGCCTGCAACGCCTCTACGGCTTCGAGGGTCATCATGGCCTGCGAGCCAGGGCCAATCCCAATTACGGTTAACATCAGTGTGAAACTCCCAGTGTGATTAACTCAGGCTTTGCGGTATTCATGGCTGAAATCCGCGGCATACAGGCGTGAATAGTGAAACTCTTCGCCGAGGAATGCGCCGACCAGAATCAGCGCGGTTTTGCGGATCCCCGCGTCACGGACTTTGTCGCCAATATCCGCGAGGGTGCCGCGTACGGTCATGCTTTCCGGCCAGGTCGCTTTATAGATAACCGCCACTGGCGTCGAAGCCGGATAGCCGCCTTCAATCAGCCGTTCGGCGACGCGGTGGATGCGTTGCACGGAGAGGTAAATCGCCATTGATGTCTGGTGGCTGGCGAACAGTTCAATCTGCTCGAGCGGCGGCACAGGCGTGCGCCCTTCCAGGCGCGTGATAATCAGGCTTTGCGAAACCTCAGGCACCGTGTATTCAACACCCAGCTCCGCCGCAGCCCCCAGGAAAGCACTGACACCCGGCACCACTTGCCACGGGATACCGCGACGGGCGAGGACTTCGCCTTGTTCGCGCACTGAGCCATAGAGCGACACATCGCCGGTTTGCAGGCGCACCACCGTTTTACCGGCCTTAATCCCTTCTTCCATCAGGTCGATAATTTGCGTCAGATGCAGTTGCGCACTGTCGTGGCACTGCGCCTCTTTCGGGCAATAGTCCAGCAGCTCAGTGTTGATAAGCGAACCGGCGTAAATCACCACCTGCGCCTCTTGCAGCAAGCGGTAGCCTTTGAGCGTAATCAGTTCGCGGTCACCTGGCCCGGCACCCACAAACCAAACGCTGCGGGGATCAAAAGTCTTAGCCATGATTCTTTTCCTTCTGGCAGGAAATCATAAAAGTGGGGTTATTGGGTTTGAAGTAATGCCCGCATCCCAGTGCGGTTAACTCGGAAATCTGTAGTTGCAGGCAATCAAAATCGTGCATGCCGCGGGAGGAAAGATGATCCAGTGCGGTGGTGAGGTTCTCCTGAAGGATAAACGTCAGCACCAGCCGCCCTTGCGGGTTGAGCTGCTCCAGCGCCCAGTCAATTAACTCCGTCAAGTTGCCGCCACTGCCGCCGATGAAAATCGCCTCGGCTTTTTCCCCCAGCATCACCGGAGCTTCACCGGCGATAATCTCGATATTGCAGCAATCAAAATGGCGACGGTTTTCCGCCAGCAGCGTCAGTGCATCGGGGTTTCGTTCAATGGCCGTCACCCGCAGTTCAGGGTGGCTGAGCGCTGCTTCAATCGAGACACTGCCCGTGCCTGCACCAACATCAATAAAATGGCGGGCCTGATGCAACGCAAGCCTGGCGAGCGCCACGGTGCGCACCACTTCCTTGGTCATCGGGACTTTTGCCCCGCGTAAAAACAGTTCATCTTTCATTGAGGATCACCAGGACATTCATGTCGTACTGTGCAGTGACATCACAGGCGCGTAGCCAGTGGATGCGTTCGTTTTCCATTGCCAGGTTTTCACCGATAACCAGCCTGCGTTGCCCGGCGCCTCTGGCGACCAGCTCAGCGGCGATTTCTCGCGGGCCACACAATTTATCGGTCACCATCGCCACTTTGGGCTGGCGGACCAGGACTTCGAAATCGACCGTTCTGCCGTGGCTGCTGGTTAACCAGATGTCATTCATATCGATGCCGGTTTTCGCGCAAAGATATTGCGCCGCGCTGATCCCCGGGATCACCTTCAGGCGATCGACTCCAAAGTGCGCAACCATTCGCGTACCAATGCCATAAAACAGCGGATCGCCAGATGCCAGCACCACCACGCGGCGCGCGGTCTGGCATTCAATCCAGCTCAGTAAAGCGGCGATGTCGGCATCAAGTTGGCGCGTTTCACCGCAAAAATCGGGGAACTGCGCCAGATGGCGTTTCCCGCCAATCAGAATTTCAGCTTCGGCAACCGCCTGGCGGGCAGCGGGCGTCATCAGTTGCACGCCCGCAGGCCCCATTCCAACCACCGTCAGCATTGCAAATCCTCCGCTATCTCCTGCAACGGGCGGTTACTACCCAACAGTTGGTTATCAAAAGAAAACATCACGGCATCGCAAACGGGAGGCTGGCTGGTAAAACGCAGCGTCTGGGCAACCCGCAGACAAATACGTTCGGCAAGATGGTGATAGATGCGCTGGAAACCCCAGGCGTCAATGTGCTCTTGCGCCGCTTCGGTGGTGTCGCATTCGCTGACGGCAGCCAGCAATTCGTAAGGCGCGTGGAGCAATGCCAGATGGGCGACCAGTATTTCCATGCGCGCGTCGGCAATATGGCTGTGGGTATGGAATATTCCGGCGGCGACCTTAATCAGCTTCCCCGGATGCCCGACCAGCACGATCTGACGGAAGCCCAGGCGCACCGCTTCCGAAATCATGTAACCAACAAAGTTGCTCATGGTGACGATGGACTGGCTGTCCACGCCAAGCTGTTCGCGTACGAAACGTTCGCCATGATTGCCAGGCACCATCACGATGCGCTCCAGACCCGCTGCGCGTTTCAGCTCCAGTTCCAGCGCCAGAGAACGCTTCCAGCTCTCTTCCGACATCGGCGTCACAATGCCTGTGGTGCCAATAATCGAGATACCGCCGATGACGCCAAGGCGCGAGTTATAGGTTTTTTGCGCCCGTAGCTCCCCTTCAGGGGCGAAGATTTCCACCTGCGCACCACGCGACGGGCCAATCACTTCACGTACCGCAGATTCAATGGTCTGGCGTGGCGTGCGGTTGATCGCGGCACTGCCGACGGGCAAGCCAATGCCTTTGCGGGTGACTTTGCCTACCCCTTCGCCGCCATGAAGGGTTATCTCGCCGGAATCGTTCAGCGCGACTCTGGCAAAAATCAACATGCCGTGGGTGGCGTCAATATCATCACCGCCGTCTTTACGGATAGCGGCGATCGCTTGCTGCCCTTCGATTTGTGGCGATTCAACATTCAGGCACAGCGTCACGCCGGAAGGCGTGGTAATAGAAACCTGATGAATCAGGTGCTGGCGTAATACCATCAGCGCCGCGACTTTTGCCGCCGCCGTTGCGCAGGAGCCGGTGGTATAGCCTTTGCGTAACGCTTTTCCGTTATGCCACACCGGTGCCTCGAAGGATTCGCTCATCACGCCTCCCGCAGGTGATACAGCACGGCGTTGACGATGGCGGCGGCGACATTACTACCGCCCTTACGCCCGCGTGCAGCAATGGCCGGAAGGTCGCTGGCAATCAGCGCATCTTTCGACTCTTCGGCGCCGACGAACCCGACAGGAACGCCAACCACAGCACGCACCGGAGTCGCCTTTTCCAGCAAGCGGAACAGTGCGGTTGGCGCGTTACCAAAGACAAAGATCTTTTCGCCTTCTTCTTGCATCGCCAGATCAACCGCCGCCATAGAGCGCGTGATCGCCAGTTCTTTCGCCTGGTGGACAACGTGGGGATGGCTGATATAGCAACGGCACTCGCCACCGAAACTGGCTAACAGCGTTTTATTGATCCCGGAAAGCGCCATCGTGGTGTCAGTGTAAATCGTGCAGCCGCTGCGCAACGCGGCGCACAAGTTGTCCAGCGCATGTTCGGAAAACCATAAAATATCCAACCAGTCGAAATCGGCGGTGGTATGGATAACCCGTTTAATCACCGCCTCGTGCAGCTCGCTGGCAAAACGGTATTCTGGCCGGGTTTCCCGGACAATCTCGTCGATAATGACGAAGCTTTTGGCTTCAATCGCTTGTGGTTGTTGTATGTAATTCATCATATTGCCCTCAGACCGCTCCAGACCAGATAACCCGCGCCAGCGCAAACAACAGCAGCGCCAGCGTGGAAGCCACCCACATCAATTGAATCGTTGCTGAAATATCGCCAACGGCTATCTCGCGGGAAGCCTCTCCGAGCCAGGGTTTGTCCATCCGTTGCCCGAAGTATTCATTTGGCCCGCCGAGACGAATACCTAACGCCCCTGCCACCGTAGCCTCCGACCAACCGCAGTTGGGGCTGCTGTGGTTGTAGCGATCGCGCCAGCCAATACGCAGCGCGTCGATGGCATTGTTGCGGCACATCCACGCGGCAGCGCTCAGCAATAACCAACTGATACGCGCCGGAATGAAGTTGGCGAGGTCGTCCATTCGCGCACTAACCATGCCGATTGCACGGTATTTTGGGTGTTTGTAGCCGACCATCGAATCCAGCGTGTTGACGGCTTTGTAGGCCATCGCCAGTGGCGCGCCGCCGAGCAGTAAAAAGAACAGTGGTGCTATCACGCCGTCCACGGTGTTCTCCGCAACGGTTTCCACTACCGCGCGATTGATTTGCGGCATTTGCAATTGGGAAGTGTCGCGCCCGACAATCCAGGCGAGTTTTTTGCGGCTTTCCTCGAGATTGCCCTCACTTAACGGCAGCTCCACGTCACGCGCGGCGTCATCGAGGCTGCGGGCAGCAAGCACCGTGAAAATCATCCACACTTCGACAATCCAGCCCAACCAGGGGTGAATGGCATTGGCAAAATGCAGCAGCCCCCACGCTACGCCGAAGGTGGTGCCAACCACGCAGAGCCACATCAAACCACCGCCGATGGACAAGGCCGCTTCGCTACGGCAGTAAC
Organism: Buttiauxella sp. S19-1; assembly: GCF_022134725.1. Lineage (NCBI taxonomy): Bacteria > Pseudomonadati > Pseudomonadota > Gammaproteobacteria > Enterobacterales > Enterobacteriaceae > Buttiauxella > Buttiauxella sp. S19-1. Next base: position 4,327 of record NZ_JAHWLU010000077.1, on the reverse strand, counting down.
GCCGGACGATACGTTGTGCCAACGCGGTCAGTGCGCCAATCCAGCGCACCGGATGCGGCCAGTGGTGAGGGTCGCCCAGCAGACGATCCAGAATCCACGCCACCGCCCAGGCCAGGAGTGTCATTTCGCTCTCCTGGCTGCACTTATCCAGCGATTAAGCAGCGTGGGACGCTGGGCAAAATGAATATGCAGATAGCTGGCGAAGGTATTTCCCACCTGCCAGCCACCCGACCACGCCTGCAAAACTGCGCCGTCGCGGGTTTTGCTGCACGCCATCACCGCAGGGATTTGCGGCGTAAATTCAGAATAATGAAACTCGTGACCACGCAGCGTTTCGCCTGTGTCAGCCAGCAAGGTGGGCGCCAGCGCCCGGCTTTCGCAGTAGCCAAAGCGGGTTAATTTTTTGCCCATCACGCTATGGCCGGGAATAGCGCCGACCATCGGATAAGTCGCGCCGTGGCTGTCTTGTAGCGAACTGCCGAGGTACATCAAGCCGCCGCATTCGCCATAAATCGCCGCGCCTCGTTGGTGGGCTGCGAGGATTTGAGCGCGCATGGTGTGGTTCGCGGACAGCTTTTCGGCGTAGAGTTCCGGATAGCCACCGCCGAGCCAAATCATCTGGCATTCCGGTAACTGGCTGTCATGCAGCGGGCTGAAGCGCACGATGCGCACGCCAGCACGCTCAAGAAGAGAAATGTTATCGGGGTAATAGAAGTTGAACGCCTCGTCATCGGCCAGCGCCAGCGTTAACCCTGCTCCGCTGCCGGCGACTGGCAGTTCAGGCCACGCCCCTGAAGGGAGCGCATCACAGACGCTGAGTGCCAGCAACTGGTCGATATCCAGCGTTTTTTCAAGCTGGCTGGCGAAGTCTGCCCAGGGTTGTGAATTGACGACCGACTCGCGTGCGGTGACCAGCCCCAAATGCCTTTCCGGTAACGAAACCCCTTCAACACGGGGAACGTAGCCCAACACCGGCACGCCGCAGTAGCGTTCAATAGCGCTTTTCAACAACTGATAATGGCTTTCGCTATTCACGCGGTTGACGATCACGCCCGCCAGCTTTAATGCGGGGTCAAAATGTTGAAACCCCATGACCGTCGCGGCAATCGACGTCGAAACAGCTTTCCCATCGACCAGCAGAATCACCGGGCAGTTCAGTTGCTTCGCCATCCCTGCGGTGCTGCAATAATCAGGACTGATGCCGTAGCCATCAAACAGCCCCATCACGCCTTCAATCACCGCCACATCCGCATGCTGCATACGTTCGGCAAACAGCGCATTTAACGTGGCAACCGGCAGCATAAAACGGTCAAGGTTCAGGGAGGCAGTCCCGGTCACGGCGCTATGCCAGCCAGTATCAAGATAGTCAGGGCCAACTTTGCAGGGTTGTACGCGCAATCCGCGCTGTGTGAGGAGGCTAAGCAAACCCAGCGTAACCGTGGTTTTGCCACATCCGCTGGAAGTGCCTGCAACAATGAATGTCCTTTTCCTGGCTGCCATACCCCAATCCTGTTCTGGGCGGTACGGGTGCCAGGATGTGCGTTGACCCAGTCTTGCGACTCGACGCTTCTGAGCAACCCACTTCCCACCGAAGTTGTTGTTTTTAGCTAACAGACTGGTCTTCTGGCTTAGCGTCACTCTCACCCGTCCTTCCCAATCTTGCGATCAGTGGTATCACGGGTTCGTCAGCATCACAGCAGCGGGGGCTGCGGGGGATTTAAACCCCCTTCCCAACCACACAATGTGGTGTATCTATTAGCATTGCAGTTAACCGCGTATGCCGTAAATTCACTGTTGCGCATACGTGGAAACATAATTTAAGAATTCTGTTGAATATCGCCAAATAAAAACTCGACACAGGTTATAGCGCCTAAGCAATTAAATTATTGCGCTACGACAATTTATCAGACCAATTAAATTTGCTTACTTTGACACGCACCACAATTAATTACCTTTTCGTAAAGCAATAACAAAACCTCACTTTTAAATGAAATAACCCCTTACACCAAATAGACAAATAAGTTCATGAAAATAAATCATATTAATATGAAAATAAATCAAAGCCATATTATTAGCGCGCAGATATAACATCTTTATTCTTTTTACCGCCATGGCTGATTAAGCTATATTGTGGAAAATCAATAAATCCTATAAAGCGCCATGTCACTATCGCGCAGATATAATTGAGTGAAAAAGGTGGTCAATGTGGCAGTAGCTCAGTGTCCTGCATCCTGTGGCGAGCTTATCCAGGGGTGGATTGTTGGCGGCGAAAAGCTGGTGTCGTGTCCGGTGGACTGGTACAGCACCGTTGAAGTCACCACTGGCGCTCCGCTAGCAAGCGAACTTCCTCTGTCGCGCGCAATGGTGAAACAGCTGCTGGCGCACTGGCAATATCCCGCAGAGTTGAGCCGTGAAATACGCATTGAGCGCCACTCGACGATTCCGCTCGCCAAGGGAATGGCCAGTAGCACCGCAGATATCGCCGCCACGGCGCTCGCTACCGCGAGTTATTTAGGCCGTGAACTCAGTGAACAGACACTAGCGGCGCAGTGTGTTGCACTCGAACCCACCGACAGCACTATTTTTCGCAGCCTGACGTTGTTTGACCATAACAAAGGTGCGACGCGCATCGCCTGTGACTCGCAACCGGCGCTGGATCTGCTGGTGCTTGAAAGCCCACTGACTTTGCGGACCGCAGATTATCACCGCATGGAAAGAAACACGTTGCTGCAACGGCATGCCCCTGAACTGGAAACAGCCTGGGGGAAAATTCAGCAAGCGTGCGCGCAGAACAACCCACGTTTGATGGGTGAAGCCGCCACGCTTAGCGCCGTGGCGAGCCAGAATATTTTGCCTAAACCGGAATTTAACGCCTTGTTATCACTGGTTGAAGAGTGCGATCTCTACGGTATTAATGTCGCGCACAGCGGCAGCGTGGTGGGGTTGTTGTTAGACCGCAACAAGCATGATGTAGAGCGGGTGATGGGGCTATTGACGGAAAAACGCTTAACTCCACACTGGCCGGTGCATCACTTGTTGAAGATGGTCGAAGGCGGCGCGGCCTTGCTGTGATCATGGTTAATGGTGTCGGATGACGCTGCGCTTATCCGACCTTGTATCTTGAACCGGTAGCTGGTTAGCTACCGGTTACATGAAACGGAGGAAGCTTGTATCCGACCTGAAGACCTCGATCTTCCGACGTAGCTTAAGCCCTCCGTTTCACCTTTCACGCCACTCAAAATCCGAACGGTAACCAGAAGCTCTGACTTCGCATGTACAAGGCTGGAATGGCGTGTTGGTTCACGTGGAAGGAGATGAAATATGGCTTTTCTCGGTGCTGATATCAGCAAAAATAAAATAGATGTCTGTCTGCTTGTTGCCGGTATTAAGGGTAAGAAAAAGCAGAAAGTCTTCACCAATGAACCCTGTGTGGCCCGCAAAATCATCGACTGGCTGGAGGCCCAAAAATGCGCCTCTGATAATATGACAGTCGTGATGGAAGCCACGGGTATCTACCATGAAAATCTGGCGTATGGGCTTCATGATGCGGGGATTTCTGTCTGCATGGCCAATCCATACCGTGTCCGTGAGTTTGCCTGCGGAATGGATATCCTCACGAAAAATGACACAGTGGACGCATTTGTGCTGGCCTGTTATGGCGAGCTGAAGCATCCCGATGCCTGGGTCCCACCGTCAGTTGAAGTCCGTAAACTCAGGGCGTTGTTGCGTCAGCGCGACGCGCTGAAAGAGGATGTGCAGAGGACGGCCAACCGGCTTGAAAAAGCGCATTCAACCTCGACACCACGGGAGGTCATAGCCTCACTGGAGCGGACACACGGCTGGCTGAGTGATGAACTGGAACGGATAGAAAAGCTCATTACTGACCACACAGATAACGACCCGGGACTGAAGGCCGATCTGGAGCTGCTGAAATCGATAAAATGTGTGAAGGAGCAGGTGGGACGGGAGATGCTGGCACTACTGAAAGACGGGACGTTCAAAAGTGCCTCGCAGGTGGCAGCGTATCTGGGAATAACACCGGTGGAGAGAGTGTCCGGCAGTTCGGTACGCGGGCGGGCACATATGTCAAAAACAGGCCCCTCAATAGTCAGAGCCAAACTGTATGTAGCAGCCCTGAGTGCAATCCGGTGGAATAAACCCGCGAAGGCGATATATGAAAGGCTGGTAGCGAAAGGTAAGGCGAAAAAAGCGGCCCTGGGTGCAGTGATGCGTAAGCTGGTACATATGTGCTTCGGCGTACTGAAAACCCGATTACCATGGGATGAAAATTATGCAGCTACCGCTTGACGTTCAAGACGGTAGCTAC
>NZ_JAHWLU010000076.1:0-23921 GCF_022134725.1 Buttiauxella sp. S19-1 | reverse complement strand
GTAATAAATAATGTATATTTCGATAATTTGTATATAATTGCCGCCCGTTTTAACAAAGTAGCACTATTTCTCAATTGAGAATGTGATTTTATTAGTGTTCATGGCGATTTAAGAAATGCAGAAAATATCGACAAACAAAGCCATAATGATCCACATGTCTGTCATGTTGATTCCTTTTATCTTCCTCTGCACTTGTGCACTTTTCTACATTAAGTACGAAAAAGAAAACGATTTTAGAGATACGATGAGAAGGTTTACCGATAACTCTGCAAAATCCTGCGTGGAACGTCCGGTGGACGAGATGAAACTATTATTGCTTTCGCTGTCAGATAATATGAAAGGGAATGCAATTGAAAAGTATTTGTCTTCAGAATACATCGATCTCAACATGGTTATCCCCTCAATTGTTGATTCGACAATGTTTTTTAGTTCTGCGTTGGTTTCTGATGTTTTTGAAAATTACAAAATTTACCCAGAAATTAGACTAAGTCCATTTGTTCCAAGTGCGAGGCCATGGTACCCCCACGCAGGAATAAAAGATGAAATAATTTTTTCAGACCCCTATGAAACATTGAAACTCGACAGGGCAAAAGATCAGTCCAAACTTTCTGTCTCCGTCAGTATGAATATATTCGACTCACATTCGGAACAGGTCGGAAACGTAGCGTTCGATCTTGATATGAAGAACATGAGCAGAATGCTTCAGGATGTCTCCATACCTTATGATGGCAGATTTGAGGTCGCATCGCGCAGCGGCGTTGTTGTCATGTATTCAAATACAGATATTGTGTTTAAAAGAAGCGTACCAAAGTCATGGTTAGATAAAACCACCGAAAGATATGGATCTTTTGTCGATGAAGAAACAGGGAAGGTTGTTTATTATCGTGCCTATAATAATCCTGGTTGGATAGCTTATACATCTGTAAACATATCAACCTATACCAATACCTTTGAATCTGAATACAAGTTGTTGGCTTTAGTTATTTTAATATCTTCTATTTTTTACTTTGTGGTTATTGCGCTGTTTAGAATCTATTTCAAACGCTTGATTAGCCTGTTATACATGAGTAGTAATGGACTGGAGGTTAATAGTCAGGTTGATAACTTTGAAAGTCTTTATGAAGGTATGGTGCAAAAACATAAGCATCTTAAAGAAGTTGAAACTCTTTCTGTAACCGATACTTTGACTCAAGCAGGTACGCGTCGTAAATTTGAGCAAGATGCCGCTGATTTACATAACAAGAATATCAGTTTCCACCTGGCCATCATCGACCTGGATAACTTCAAACAAATCAATGACACGTTTGGTCATCCCGTCGGTGACACGGTGCTTAAAAATGTCTGTCGTATTGGGGCAAGAATATTGGGGGACGATTATTCAATTTACCGCTTTGGCGGCGAAGAAATGGTGGTGATTTTCCCTGGTATCACTTTTAAGCAGTCTTACGAACTGATGGATGAGTGGCGAAATGAAGTTGCTCAACGAATCTGGCGCGAAGAATCACTTAAAGTGACGTTTAGCTGTGGAATGGTAGAAGCTGATTCTGCGTACGGTCTGGATAACATGCTGGAGCAGGCTGATAAGTTGCTTTATGAGGCTAAAAACAACGGCAAGAATCGTATCGTAGGCTTCATATAAGCTCTCTGTTGATTAGCCATTCCTGAGAGAATGGGGCGTTGTAGAAGCAATTGCTAAGGTTTGTCCGATTTGCAAAAATAAATCGTACAAACCTGTTTTTCCCTGATACAGTATCCTTTCAATAACAAGTAAAAGTAGGTTTTTATCCAATATTTAACATTTAAGTGTCCGTCATGTGGCGGTTCACAGTATCGCACTTCCCCCTACGATGTCCGAGAAACAAATCCCCATGGCGCTGTTTGTATCTTCTGTAAATCAGGGATGCACCTCCTTCATCAAGCGATGAGTGCGATTCATCAACATAGCGTGTCTGCTCGCTAAAAACGTCTGCCGCTGATTTTGCTTTCCCCAGTCCTGCACTGTTACCATTCGGCCTCCATAACGGAGGAATAATGAAAAAAATAACACTAGTGCTTGGGGCAATCATACTCAGTGGCTGTTCATCTCCAGAACCTACTGCACCCAAACCGCCTCAGGTTATCGGCATGCCGAACCCGGCGTCAGTTTACTGCAAAGACAAAGGCGGTGAATTAAGGACGGTGAAAACCGATTTGGGTGAGCGTGGTGATTGCTTATTGCCGAGCGGTGAACGTATGGACCAGTGGGAGCTTTATCGTCGCGACCACTAATAATAAAAAACCCGCCTCGGCGGGTTTTTGTTTTCTGGAGACCTGGACTTAACGACCGAATAGGTCACGACGTTTTGGTTTGAATGGCTGAGCAATCAACACCAGCACAGCAATCACCAGGAACACAGCAAAAACTCCTACCAGCCACTGCACCATATCCAGCGACAGGAATTCCCATTGACGCACGGAACAGTCCCCTGTCGCCACAAAAACCTGTGGTAACCATTTATCGAGTGGCAACCAGCCTGGGAAACGAGCGGCAAAGTCACAGGTTACAAACGGAGAAGGGTGAAGTTGCAGCATGGTATGTTCCCATGCTAACTGCAGACCTTTCCCGGCACTATAAATCCACAGTGCAATTCCGGCATAACGCAACGGTGATTTCGGCGCAATCGCACCAACAATTCCCGCACCCATTACACCAAACAGTGCACAGCGCTCATAAATACACATTACACAAGGTTTCAGCAACATGACGTGCTGGAACCACAATGCCACCATCTCCAGGGCGAAAGCCGTGAATGCCAAAAGAAGCCAGGCACCGCGCCCACGGGAGCATTGGTTCAAATATCGCAACATAATCAGTATCCCTGCAACATGCTTTTAGTCGGCAGTGTAAACGAATTCGGTTTCAGCACCAGTACGCACATCAAAATAACATGCTAATTGAATGTTTATCAGACAAAAAGGTAAACGGGCAGCAGGCTGCCCGTAAATTTAGCTTAGTGCGGTATGGCGTCTATAGCGGGGGAGGAAATCAAACCAGTTTGCATCATCCATTCCGTGGCTGGCAGTAGAGTAAATTCTACGCATAACAGGCCGACCACAGTTAGCACCAGCGTATATGGCAGAGCCATTAGCACCATGCGACCATAAGATAGGCGAATCAGTGGTGCCAGCGCCGAAGTGAGCAGGAATAAAAATGCTGCCTGGCCGTTCGGTGTCGCAACTGATGGTAAGTTAGTCCCAGTGTTAATGGCCACCGCGAGCAACTCAAACTGTTTAAGATCGATAATGCCGCTGGTTAGCGCAGCTTTCGCTTCGTTGATGTACACGGTGCCAACAAACACGTTATCGGAAATCGATGACAAAATACCGTTGAACAAATAGAACAGCGCCAGTTGCGATTGCGGTTCGGCTTGCAATACAAATTGAATCACCGGCGTAAACAAATGCTGGTCGATAATCACTGCGACCACCGCAAAAAACACCGTTAACAGGGCAGTGAAGGGCAGCGCTTCGGTGAAGGCTTTACCTATCTGGTGTTCATCAGTCACACCACAAAGTGCAGTGGCGAAGATAATCACCGATAAACCAATTAACCCGACTTCAGCCAGATGCAGTGCCAGCGCAATAACCAGCCAAACACCAATCAATGCCTGAACGATGAGCTTCATACGGTCCTGGCGCGTGCGCTTCTGCGCGCTCCTGGTATCGTAGTCTTGCAAAATCCCACGGACTTTTTCCGGCAGTTTTTCGCCGTAACCGAGGATTTTGGTGGACTCAAGCAGAACACAGGTGAGCAGTCCGCAGACGAGAACCGGTAGGGTAACGGGTGCCATACGCAGGAAGAAATCACCAAAATGCCAACCGGCATTTTTCGCAATGATCAGGTTTTGCGGTTCGCCCACCATCGTCATCACGCCACCCAGTGCCGTGCCGACACCTGCGTGCATCATCAGGCTGCGTAAGAAAGCGCGGAACTCTTCAAGCGTATTGCGATTCTCGGAATCAAGGCGCGAGTCATCCTGAAGATCCCCGTCAATGTCGCCAGCGGATGCCACACGGTGATAAATGTCGTAAAAACCCACTGCTACGCTGATGACCACCGCGACCACAGTAAGGGCATCGAGAAATGCTGACAAAAAAGCCGCAGCGAGACAAAATGCCAGCGAGAGTAAAATCTTCGAGCGGATACCCAACAGCAACTTGGTAAAGACCAAAAGCAGGAGTTGCTTCATGAAGTAGATGCCCGCCACCATAAAGATAAGCAACAGCAAGACTTCGATATTCGCGGCGATTTCTGTGCGCACATGGTCTGCACTGGTCATGCCGATGAACACCGCTTCAAACGCCAACATACCGCCTGGCATTAACGGATAACATTTCAGCGCCATTGCGAGGGTAAAGATAAACTCTGCTACAAGTAACCAACCTGCCAGAAATGGGCTAACAAACCAAAAAACTAAAGGGTTAATGACTAAAAAAGTCAATAAAGTCAGCTTGTACCAATTCGGAGACTGGCCTAAGAAGTTGCGAAACAGCGCACGCCCGGTAGACATTTCCATCGTTGAATTATCATGCTCCTGTGACCCGTCATGTCTCAGATACAGAGCGGATAGTTATCAGCCTGCGTTAAAAATGAAACATTTCGGATACATTATAAAATTGCGTTTTAATCGAGGTGTTTCAGGTTAACCGCGCACAAGATTTCAATCAAGGTATTGGAATATTATTTGGATGTGTGATTACGTGCAAAATTAAACCACGATTCCACATTTGGCGGCTGTCGCTGCTACCTGCGCCGCAAGGCATCTGGTATGATGAGTCTCTTTAGCAAAACCTGTGTAATGGAAAGCATACTATGGTCATTAAGGCGCAGAGCCCAGCGGGTTTCGCGGAAGAATACATCATTGAGAGTATCTGGAATAACCGCTTCGCTCCGGGGACAATTCTTCCCGCTGAACGTGAGTTATCCGAACTAATTGGCGTCACTCGTACCACATTGCGCGAGGTGCTTCAGCGTCTGGCGCGTGATGGCTGGTTAACCATTCAGCATGGCAAGCCGACCAAAGTGAATAACTTCTGGGAAACCTCAGGTTTAAACATTCTGGAAACGCTGGCACGTCTCGATCACGACAGCGTGCCGCAGCTGATTGATAATCTGTTATCCGTTCGTACCAACATCGCGACGATCTTTATCCGCACCGCTGTTCGTCAGCATCCGGATAAAGCACAAGAAGTCCTGGCGACGGCGAATAGTGTTGAAGACCACGCTGATGCGTTTGCAAAGCTGGATTACAGCATTTTCCGTGGCCTGGCGTTCGCTTCTGGCAACCCGATTTACGGGCTAATCCTCAATGGAATGAAAGGATTATATACCCGTATCGGTCGTCACTATTTCTCAAGCCCTGAAGCGCGCAGCCTGGCATTAGGCTTCTACCACCGTCTGGCAGAAATTTGCCAACAAGGCCTGCACGACCAGGTATTTGATACCGTTCGTACCTATGGCCGTGAAAGTGGTGAAATCTGGCATCGGATGCAGAAAAATTTACCGGGCGATTTGGCGATGCACAGCCGTTAATCTGGCATTTTCATATCAACCCACGTAATACGAAAAACGCTTCCCGAAGGAAGCGTTTTTTTATGCCTGTGCAGTGAAGGTTACAGGCTATTGAGCCGTGGAGGGCAACGTTCAAGCAACTCAACGCTACCATCTTCATTTTGCTGCTCGAGCGTCACATCAAAGCCCCACAGACGATGCACATGTTTGAGGACTTCACGACGCCCTTTATCCAGTGGCGCTCGGTTATGCGGGATATAACGCAGCGTGAGCGAACGGTCGCCGCGCAAATCAACGTTCCACACCTGAATATTTGGCTCAAGGTTGCTGAGATTGTACTGAGCGGACAGTTCAGCACGGATCTTCCGGTAGCCTTCTTCATTATGAATAGCGGCAATTTCCAGGTAATTATTGCGGTCATCATCAAGCACGGTAAACAAACGGAAATCGCGCATCAGTTTTGGTGACAGGAACTGGCTGATAAAACTTTCGTCCTTGAAATCACGCATCGCGAAATGCAGTGTTTCCAGCCAATCTTTACCCGCAATATCCGGGAACCAGTAGCGATCTTCTTCGGTCGGCGACTGGCAAATTCGTTTGATATCCTGGAACATTGCAAAACCGAGGGCATACGGGTTAATCCCGCTGTACCACGGGCTGTTGTACGGCGGCTGGAACACCACATTAGTGTGGCTGTGCAAAAACTCCAGCATAAAGCGGTCGGTCACTTTACCTTCATCATACAGATGATTAAGGATGGTGTAGTGCCAGAACGTCGCCCAGCCTTCATTCATCACTTGTGTTTGTTTCTGCGGATAAAAATACTGACTGACCTTACGCACGATACGCAAAATTTCACGCTGCCATGACTCCAGCAGCGGTGCATTCTTCTCCATAAAATAGAGCAGGTTTTCTTGCGGCTCAGAAGGGTAACGACGTGCTTCAGCAACCGTCTTTTCCTCTTCACGGCGTGGCAGGGTGCGCCAGAGCGTGTTGACCTGGCTTTGCAGATACTCTTCACGGCTTTTCTGCCGGGCGGTTTCTTCCTGCAATGAAATCTTCTGCGGACGTTTATAGCGATCCACGCCGTAGTTCATCAGGGCATGGCAGGAGTCGAGCAAACGCTCTACTTCATCTACGCCATAACGTTCTTCACACTCGGTGATGTATTTACGGGCGAAAATCAGATAATCAATAATCGAGCTGGCATCCGTCCAGCTACGGAACAAGTAGTTGTTCTTAAAGAAAGAGTTGTGCCCATAACAGGCATGCGCGATAACCAGTGCCTGCATTGTGATGGTGTTTTCTTCCATCAAATAAGCGATACACGGGTTCGAGTTGATGACGATTTCATAGGCCAAACCCTGCTGCCCATGTTTATAAAGCCGCTCCGTTTCAATGAATTTTTTACCAAATGACCAGTGCGGGTAGTTAATCGGCATCCCGACACTTGAATAAGCATCCATCATTTGCTCGGAGGTAATCACTTCAATTTGATGAGGATAAGTCTCCAGCCGATAGAGTTTAGCGACACGGTCAATCTCAGCGAGATAGACATCAAGCAGTTCGAACGTCCAGTCAGGTCCATCACTAAGACGTTTAGAATCCTTTGTGGCGGAATCAGTAACAATAGCCATCAGCGCGCCCTCATTGTTGGCGGCTCTCTCTGGATGGAAAGCCTCACCTTCAAGAATAGACAACTCCTGAAACTTAGCCGCTGCAAGCAAAATTTTTTCCTCACGATTTACTCATCTTAACACCCCGTATTTGACGAGGAATGCAGAATAATATTCTGCGTAAAATAGAATCATCGCAGGAGATTCTAATTATCGCCATCCTGCTGTATCAGCTAAGGATGTGAGGAAAGTCACTATAATAAAGCCATATGTTGAATAACATTTTCATCTGGGTTATCAATTTGTAATCAGAAGATTATTCTTTTAGCTAAATGGTGGAATGGATATGCGTGTTGTGGTGCTGGGAAGTGGTGTTGTTGGTGTCAGCAGTGCCTGGTATTTGCGTCAGGCTGGGCATGATGTCACGGTTATCGACAGGGAAGCGGGGCCTGCCATGGAAACCAGCGCGGCCAATGCCGGGCAAATATCACCGGGATACGCCGCACCCTGGGCAGCTCCTGGTGTGCCGCTTAAAGCCATTAAATGGATGTTCCAGCGCCACGCTCCACTGGCCATTAGCCTTGATGGCACACAATTTCAGCTGAAGTGGATGCTGCAAATGCTGCGCAATTGCGACATGCGCCATTACATGGAAAACAAAGGCCGCATGGTGCGCCTGGCGGAGTACAGCCGAGATTGCCTGAAAGAACTGCGCCAGAGCACCAATATTCAATATGAAGGACGGCAGGGCGGTACGCTGCAACTGTTCCGCACCGCGCAGCAGTTTGAAAACGCGGCCAAAGACATTGCGGTTCTCGAAGATGCCGGTGTGCCGTACCAATTGCTGGAAGCCAGTCGTTTAGCCGAAGTAGAGCCTGCACTGGCTGATGTGGCCCATAAACTGACGGGTGGCCTGCGTCTTCCTAATGATGAAACTGGCGACTGCCAGTTGTTCACGCAAAATCTGGCCCGCATGGCCGCCGAAGCGGGCGTAGTGTTTCGTTTTAATACGCTAGTCGATCGTTTGCTGTATGAAGGCCAGAATATTTTTGGTGTGCAGTGCGGTAAAGAGGTGGTGAAAGCCGATGCCTATGTTGTCGCTTTCGGTTCGTATTCCACGGGCTTATTGAAAAATATCGTTGATATTCCAGTGTATCCGCTCAAAGGCTATTCCCTGACTATACCTATTGCCGATGAGCAAGGCGCTCCGGTTTCGACTATTCTCGATGAGACATACAAAATTGCTATCACGCGTTTCGACCAGCGTATTCGCGTCGGCGGAATGGCAGAAATTGTTGGATACAACACTGAATTACGGCAACCACGTCGTGAAACCCTGGAAATGGTCGTCCGCGATCTTTACCCGCGCGGTGGGCACGTTGAACAGGCGACATTCTGGACCGGTTTACGTCCGATGACGCCAGACGGCACGCCGATTGTCGGGCGGACACCGTTCAAGAATTTGTGGCTCAACACGGGGCACGGAACGCTGGGTTGGACGATGGCCTGCGGCTCAGGTCAGATGTTAAGTGATTTAATTTCTGGAAGAACACCGGCGATTCCGTTTGATGATCTCGCGGTAGCGCGTTACTCCCCAGGCTTCAATCCGACAGGCTCACAGCGTCTGCATAACGCTCATAATTAATTTTAAACAAGGAGCGGACATGACCCGTCCTGTTCTTGCGACGCTGGATCTCAGCGCGCTGCGTAACAATTTAAAAGTTGTCCGCCGGGCAGCACCTCATTCACGCGTCTGGTCGGTCGTCAAAGCGAATGCTTATGGTCATGGTCTGGAGCGTATCTGGTCGTCATTAAATGAAACTGATGGCTTCGCGATGCTCAACATTGAAGAAGCTATTTTGCTGCGTGAACGCGGCTGGAAAGGGCCGATTTTGATGCTCGAAGGCTTTTTCCACGCCGATGAACTGCCGCTGTTTGACCAGTACCGTCTCACCACCAGTTTGCACAGCAACTGGCAGGTGAAGGCTCTGGCGAATGCCAAACTTAACGCACCACTCGATGTTTACCTGAAAATGAACAGTGGCATGAACCGACTCGGGTTCAGCGCTGATCGGGTGCATTCTATCTGGCAGCAATTACGGGTTATTGCCAACGTCGGCCAGTTAACGCTGATGGCACATTTTGCCGATGCGGAGCAGCCTGAAGGGATTGTTGAACCGATGAAGCGGGTAGAGCAGGCAGCCGAAGGTTTAGATTGCCCTCGCTCACTCGCGAATTCTGCGGCAACGCTGTGGCACCCTGAAGCGCATTTCGATTGGGTTCGTCCTGGTATTGTGCTGTATGGCGCATCGCCGAGCGGCCAATGGTGCGATGTTGCCACCAGCGGCTTGCAGCCGGTCATGAGTTTGCAAAGTGAAATTATTGGTATCCAGAATCTCAAACCGGGCGATGCCGTCGGTTACGGCAGCCGTTATCGCACTGATGCTGAACAGCGAATTGGTATCGTCGCTTGTGGTTATGCGGATGGTTACCCGCGTCATGCACCGACGGGTACGCCAGTGCGTGTCGACGGCGTGTTAACGCACACTGTCGGGGCGATATCCATGGACATGCTGGCTGTTGACCTCACACCATGCCCACAGGCTGGGATAGGTAGCCCGGTTGAGTTGTGGGGTAACGAGGTTAAAATTGATGATGTCGCTCATGCTGCAGGGACAGTAGGGTACGAACTGATGTGTGCACTGGCACCGCGAGTGCCTGTTGTGACACAGCCTTAAAAGCTGGCGGATGACGCTTACGCTTATCCGCCCTACAAAACGTGGATGCCGGATTAGCGCAAGCGATATCCGACATCCACTTTGTTACTCGGTTTCTTCGCTTTCGACTCTGACACCGATTTTAAGCACTTGATTATCTTCTTTCTCGGCAACCGTCCAAATCATGCCAGCGAATTCTACCTGGTCACCGACGACCGGCGCTGCACCAAGCATGCCTACCACAAATTCACCCAACGTTTGCTGCGTGTTCACACTGTCATCCAGCTCAAGCCCATAAATGGTCGCGACATCGGCAAACTGGGCGCTGGCTTCGAGGATAAAGTCCCCAAAGAAGCGCTGATCAAGCGCCACAGGAGGTGACTGGCTAAACATTTTACCGAGTGCAGGCAGATCGCGCTCACGGCCAATAACACAGAGCACATCACCGACTTTCAACCGCGTGCGGTCGCCAGGATTCATCAGAACATTGTCACGAAACAGTGCCGCTATTCGCGTGTCTTTCGGCATTTTCAGGTCGCGCAGGGAGGCACCGATGCACCATTTATCTTCACTTAGCTGATACACGAACTGTTCCCATGGATTCTCCGGATGAATATCCAGACCGACACGGGAAACCGGCCAACCGACTGGCGGCACCACAACTTTGGCTTTTTTAGCCGCCCAACTCAGAGACGTGCCCTGTAACAACAGCGATACCAGCACCACGAAGAACGCCACATTGAAGAACAAACGAGCATTTTCGAGGCCCGCCATCATCGGGAATACCGCGAGGATAATTGGCACCGCACCGCGTAATCCTACCCAACTGATAAACACACGTTCACGCAGATTAAAGCCACGGAATGGCAGCAGACCGAGGAACACAGACAGCGGGCGGGCAAAGAAAATCATCCAGATGGAAAGCAGCAACGCCGGAATGGCAATCGGCAACAAATCAGTAGGGTTCACCAGCAATCCCAGCACCAGGAACATGCCGATTTGCGCAAACCACGCCAGCCCGTCAAAGTTTTGCAGAATACCAAAGCGGCTGCGAATCGGGCGGTTACCTAACAGGAAACCACAAAGATAGACCGCCAGAATCCCACTACCGTTCAGCGCCGTGGTGATGCCAAACACCATAATCCCGCCGCTCAACGCCAGCAACGGATACAAACCTTGTGGCAAAGTGATGCGGTTGATCATCTGCAACAATAGATAACCGCCGCCGAGGCCGAGCAAAATTCCCAGCCCAAACTGCTGAATAAGATGCACCACGAACATCCAGCTCAAGCCAGTTTGCCCCTGCTGAATCATCTCAATCAGCGTGATGGTCAAAAACACTGCCATCGGATCGTTACTGCCAGATTCAATCTCCAGTGTGGCGCCAACACGTTCGTTAAGCCCTTTGCCGCCCAGCAATGAAAACACCGCTGCGGCATCGGTTGAGCCGACGATAGCGCCAATCAGTAAGCCTTCGATTAAATTAAGATTGAACAGCCAGGCGGCCGCCATACCGGTTAAACCCGATGTTACCAATACGCCAACAGTGGCAAGCGAAAGAGCGGGGCCAAGGGCTACACGAAACGAACTGGCCTGGGTGCGCATTCCGCCATCAAGCAGAATTACCGCCAGTGCCAGGTTACTGATCAGATAAGCGAAAGGGTAATTATCAAACGGAATGCCACCGATACCGTCGATCCCCGCTAACATGCCGATAGCGAGGAAAATAACCAGAATGGGGATACCAAGACGAGAGGAAAAAGAACTTAATAAGATGCTACAAGTTACCAATACGGAACCTAAAATAAACAGACTAACGATCGCCCCTGCGTCCAAAATTATCTTTCCCCTTTTGTCTGTGCCAAACGTGTACATATGTTAACACGGAAGGCATTGATTAATTGTGCTATCTGCAGGGCGAAAGTTACTTTTTTTGCCTCATAACGGGGTGACCACTGACGGTCAGGCTGGCCGTTTGCCCATCGTGATGCAGTTCACCCCAGGCACCCAGTGGCAGGGTAACTGTTTCGGGTTCATGGCCGAACGGTAAACCCCGCAGGACCGGTATCGATAAGCGTTGTTGCAACATTTGGCACATTTCGTCGAAATCATACCCGCCATCATAATCACTTAGCGTTGCACCATTAAAACTGCCCAGAATCAGCGCTTTTTGACGCGCTAGAATCCCTGCGTGATGAAGTTGCAGCAACAAGCGCTCCACGCGGAACGGGTGCTCGTTAATATCTTCAACCACTAAAATGCCGCCATCGATAACCTTGAGCCATGGCGAGCCAATCATCGACACCAGCATCGCCAGATTTCCCCCCCACAACGTACCGCTCGCGGTACAGGCTGGCGTAGGGCTTTGCCAGTCCACGGTAAATTTCGGTTCAGTAATTGCTTGCCAGAAATGCTGCCAGGTGAAGCTATTCAACTCTTCAGCGCCAAAGTTACCGGCAAGCATTGGCCCGCTGAAGGTAACCGTCCCGGTTTGGGAAAGGAGCGCTAACTGAATTGCGGTGAAATCGCTATGCCCGCAAATGATCGGTGTCCGTTCAGCAAAGGCATGTCCAAGGCTCGAATAGTCAATCTTTTCAAGCAGACGCGTTGCACCATAGCCGCCGCGTACCGCCAGCACGATATCGCATTCTGACGGCAGTGCAGATAAATCCTGAATATCGGCCAGTCGTTGTTCGTCTGTTCCGGCAAAACGCTGGAAGCGTCGCGTCACCACAGACTGGTTCTCAACCCGGTGACCTGCGGCTTTCAAACGTTCGATGCCGCGGGCAGCAGCAGCCTGATTAACACAGAATCCAGAGGGGGCAATTAAACGAATCGTCGACATGGCATTTCCTTGCGTAAAGTGAATTGGTTATCATGCCGCTTGAAACGGTGGTTGTCACCCGTCGACAACGACGAATCGCGGTAACTACGGCTTAGTAATATAAGGATAGATGCGTGAATATAAGATGGCTGATTGTATTGGTTCTGGTATTAGCGGGTTGTTCGAGCCACACAACCAAACAACCCGAGTGGGATCCAACAAAACCGGTACAACGCGCATTAACATGGATGCCAATTACCGAACAAGCGGCAAAAGAGTGGGGCGTAAGTCCACGCGTGGTGACAGCCATTATTGCTGTGGAGTCCGGCGGTAACCCTGCGCTGGTCAGTAAATCCAATGCTGTGGGTCTGATGCAGATTAAAGCCTCAACAGCTGGCAAAGATGTTTATCGCCATCTGGGGTGGGGCGGGCAGCCGTCAACCAGTGAGCTGAAAGACCCGGCTCGTAACATCTCAATTGGTACTGCGTATTTGAGCATTCTCGAACACGGCATTCTGGCCGGTATTGAGGACCCAGAAACGATGCAATATGCGTTACTGGCCTCGTATGCTAACGGGGCGGGGGCATTGCTCAGGACGTTCTCATCAGATCGCAAAAAGGCCATTGATGAGATCAATGACCTAAGCCCAGACGAGTTTTACCAGTACATCGCGAAGAACCACCCGGCACCGCAGGCACCACGGTATTTGTATAAGGTCTCTAAAGCGTTAAACGCGATGTAACTGTTTGCTATTTCACCCGGCCTGCTTTCTCGCGGGCCGACCGTTCCAGCGAGAAAATAATACGCTGCAATTCGCGCTGCACGGCGGGGTTAACGTTAAGAAAGCGGAAACTCAGGCGTGGGGTACTGACAGTCTGGTTCTTACTGTCGATCACTTTCCGTTCAGATAAGGTGATCAACTGCATATCAAAATGGAATTTCCCCCACTGTACTAAATCGAGTTCCACCTGAGAAAAACGCATCCCATCTTTCAGCCCTTCCGGCAGTGGGCCATCAACCAATGCACCCATTCCACCTAATGACAAATCACACAGCCTGAACCGGAAGGGAGAACCATCGGGTAGCGTTGTGTTGCACAAATAATACGGCTGCAAGGGGGCTGAAATTCGGAAGTACTCGCGGCGTTGAACAAACCATAAAGCCGGTGGAATAGGGGCGTGGAATGCCGGTAAGTTCAGGTAATTTATCGCCGTGATTTTCGGCAAGATAAATTCAACCTTCGCCCCTTCGGTTTCTGCGGTGAATTGAATGTTTGCTGCTTTCTGCGCGCCCTGGTTTTCCTGCGCCTGGCTACCAAAATCCACAATCAAACCTGCCGCAGTGACCTCAAGAATCTTGCTGATGAATTGCCCGGATTGCCAGCTCAGACGAATCGGTACCTGCTTTTTATGGAGATCACGTAACACGCCTAATACTGCCAGAGGACTTTGTTTCAGAAACTGCTCGTTATAGTTACTCAAGGCCAGGTCCATGTTGTGTTTTGAAAGCTGTAAGAAACTATATCGGCAGAAAAATGAAAAACTTAAGATAAATCTCGGTTTTTTATCTTCACAAATTCAATATGTTGGTGACGTCAGTCACATTTTTCTAACACTTGATTATACTTAGCGTACCGACAAACAGAAGCCGTGGTCATGTTGACGTGGATTCTGACTTGTTACGACCAACACAATAATGAAGAGGACGTTTAACATGGGTATTCTGGCCTGGATTATTTTCGGTTTGATAGCGGGTGTTATTGCAAAACTTCTTATGCCTGGTCGAGACGGTGGTGGTTTTATCCTTACCTGTATTTTAGGGATCATCGGTGCCGTTGTAGGGGGCTGGATAGCGACATTTCTTCATATTGGTGGCAGTGTTACGGGCTTCAACTTACCGAGTTTCCTGGTTGCCGTTGCGGGCGCGATTATTGTGCTAATTATTTACCGCATGGTTCGACGATAATTCTGTTACCTGTCTGGCAGTAGAATTCTCAGGCCCTGGATTTTTCCAGGGCCTTTTCTTTGCTGCTGATTTATCTAATGAATGGTTTTTTTGTGCCATAACGGGAGAAGCTGGGAAGTCGGCTCTTTTTCTGTGAATAAGCGAAGCGTAAAAACAGGCTAGTTATCTTATTGTTTTTCGTAAATAGACTCATGGAGATCGAGATGAAAAGAAAACGGCTGGCAGGCCTGATAGCCGCCGCTGTTGCGCTTAGCTGTCCTGTATTCGCGCAAAAAGTAGCGGTGACATATAGCAACGGAACAGTCATTGGGTCGCAAGAGGCTGGCGTTGAGTCTTATAAGGGGATTCCCTACAGTCAACCGCCGGTTGGCGCGTTACGATGGCAGCCCCCGCAACCCGTGAAAAGTTGGTCGGGTGAACGGCAGGCTGTCAATTACGGGAATGACTGTTTGCAGGATCCTTTCCCCGGTGATGCCGCCCCGGTTGGCGTCGCAGGGCTAAGCGAGGACTGCCTGACAATTAACGTATGGCGCCCGCTGCATGCAGAAGGAAAATCACTGCCAGTTATGGTATGGATTTACGGTGGTGGCTTCGTTAACGGAGGTTCTTCTCCTGCGATCTACAGCGGTGAAGAATTTGCCAAAGATGGGGTGGTCTTTGTCAGCTTTAACTACCGCATTGGGCGGTTTGGTTTCTTTGCTCATCCGGCATTAGCTCAGGAGCCGTTGCGCGGTAATTATGGCCTGATGGACCAGATTGCTGCCTTGCAATGGGTGCAAAAAAACATTGCTACTTTCGGCGGTAACGCGAAAAAAGTTACCTTGTTCGGTGAGTCTGCGGGTGGATTCTCTGTAGTCAGCTTATTAACGACTCCGCAGGCCAGCGGGTTATTCCAGCAGGCGATCATCGAGTCAGGCTCCGGGCGGCACAACATTACTCCGAATCTGACCTACAAAGAAGCGGAGCAGGCTGGTTTGGCCTTTGCACATTATCAGGGAATTAAAGGTGAAGGGGCCGAAGCGTTACAACAGCTGCGTGACTTGCCCGCATCAACCCTGATGAAGGGCCTGAATATGGCCACGATGCAGGCTGATAAAGGCTATTCCGGGCCGATGATTGACGGGCGTTTGATCACGGCCGAACCGCAGGAGCGGTTTAGCGCAGGTGAGTTTGCAAAAGTACCGCTTATCGTCGGGGTAACGGATTCAGATATCGGTTTTGCTCCCCGTGTTAACGATCTACAACAGGCGCTGAAACCGTTGGGCAATATCGATCCCGCTCTGGCGCGTAACGCGTATGACCCACAGGGAAAAATGTCCCCCCAGCAGTTGGCTGATGCTATTGCCAGCGACCAGTTTATGGTGGAACCGGCACGATTCCTGGCGCAGGAAATCAGCCGTTACAATGTGCCAGTGTGGCAATACCGCTTCGGTTATGTGGCTGAGTCTATGCGGCAGCCTGATCAAGGTGCGGCTCATGCCACTGAAATTCCATATGTGTTCAATACACTCAAAGGCCGTTATGGCAAAGCAGTGACAGCGCAGGACAACGCTGTCGCCCGGCAAATGCATCAATATTGGGTTAATTTTGCTAAAGCGGCGAACCCGAACGGTGAGGGATTACCCGTCTGGCAACCTTATCAAAAGCAACAGGATAATCTGTTGATGTTCCCGAAAGGGGGGGCCAAAGATACCGCTGAGATCCCAGACCCATGGGCCAGGAGATTGGATCTGATTTCAAATATTCAGTAACACCGCCGCCTGAAAAAGGTCCCGGAAATTACCGGGACCCCAGATTGCTGTTAAGATTTACTGCTTAGTGAAGAAGTCGTTGTACAGCATATAAAGATGCGCGGCACTCCATGAGAAGTTAGGTGCGCCTTGTTGTTCACCGGTTAGTGGATTGTAGTTCTCACGAATTGGCCCGTCGGTAATCAGCCCGTTAGCATGCGCAAAGAAGCGATTAGCCATTTCGACCGCATCAGCACGATAACCATAGCGCTCCATTCCTTTCAGCCCGAAGTAGAACTGATCCACCCACACGCGTCCGCGCCAGTAAATATCCGGCCCGAATGCCGGATTGGTGAGGGCTGCGGTGCCCAAAGGCACGTAAGTGTTGAACTCTTTAGGGTCTTTCATCACCTTAACCACGGCGTCAGCATGTGGCTGGGTGGCGGCACCGTTAAATAACGGTGACCAGCCTTCCGGCCCTTTGCCACGTGCGACGATAGGTTTCCCCGCGCAGCCATTTGCCAGCGGTTTATCCTCAATGCGGATGTCGTAATAGAAGCCGGTCGCGTCGTCGAACATACAGGTGTTAATGTAATCAGCCAGTTTTTTGGCGTGACCACGGAATTTCTGCGCATCATCCTTTTTGCCCAGAATATCGGCCATTTCCGCCAGGTAACTACTGTCGCTGTACATGTAGCTGGCCTGATCAACCGACTCCTGGAGCAACGAATAGCCCAGCAAAGTGCCATCTGGCGCGCGGTTTTCCGCGAACAGCACCTGCCAGTCTTCGCGCTTACCGCCTTTATCCAGATAACGCTGCAACTGGTCTGGTTCAATAAAACCAAATACCGCTGCACCATCACGCCCTGATTCCCAGGCTGCCGCCACCTGCGCCGGAATATCGATGCTGTCATACTTTCCGCTGCGTAACACGCGGTTGTAATTCTCCAGACCGACCATTTTTTGCTCTTTGTTGCCGCGTTTAACGGTAAATATCATCTCGCCATTGGCGGTGTTATGCGCTTTGTCGCGAGTCGCACCGTATTCCGGCACACCGTTGTGGTTATGGTCGCGGTTGCGTAACCACCAGTCATGATAAGCCACCAGATGCGGATACATCTCTTCCAGCCAGGCTTTATCGGCGGTGGTTTTATACACTTCCATCACTGACCAGGCGGCGAGACTTGGCTTGGTATTGCGTTCGTTCCAGTTGCTACCATCGCCCCCGCGCTCTGGGTTGGTGTTATACGCCAGCAGATCCGGCACAAAGCCCACATCCCAGGGGCGCACAGGGTCATCAGCCGGGATTTGCCAGGCAAATACGGCGCGGATGTTATCTTTTGCCACATCCGGGTTGAAATGCGCCATCGCGTAAGCCTGTTTCCAGGTGTCCCACGGCCAGGTCTGGTTACCGGAGAACCAACGTCCGGTCACCGATGGGGTGACGGAGTCGAACTTCATCGCTCCGGCAACACCGCGCCAGTTGCCATTGAGCGTCTCAATCGATTTCACTGCAACGCGAGTCTGAGCCGCTGTGGCATCATGGTTGTTTAATCCTTTCTTCAGATAACCTTCCCAGCGTTGTTCCGAGGCGCTGAGATACGGTTGCGGATGCTGAAGAATATCGGTGATTTTGGCTTGTTCTTTTTGCACTTCCGCCGCATTCAGCAGGTGCGAGTAGGTAGTATAAATAGTGGTGGAACGGGCAATATTCGCCTTTGCCACAAAACTATGCCCGTTGATTTGCGTGCTCATCGGCAGCGTTTTGTGGATTTGGTATTGCGACTCGCCAGACGTCATCAGATTAGAGTCGGAGCGCACTTTACCAAAGCTCACGTTCAGCCCGTCTTGGGTGGCGTATAGTGTGCGGTCGTATGCAGGGAATGCCTGGTCAATCGTCTCGTTTGACTGCGGTTTCTGTTCCTGTAGATGGTATTTTTCCAGCAACTGCCCATCCCACACCAGCTCAAGCGGTGTGTCGGTGGTGATTTCTGTCGCCAGTAAAGAGGTGCGGGAAGTGACAAAACGCAGCGTCATTTTTACCGTCACACCAGGTGCGGAGAGCGTTTGAATCAAAGCACCAGGAATACTGTACGCCTGCATGGTGAACGCCACTTTCTCACCGTTTTTATACACGCTCAGGCGGTCGAAATTATTCGCCATAAAGTTGATGTACTCTTCGGTCAGTAGCGCCGGCCCCGGGAATCCGCCCATACCTTCGCTGTTTGCGGGCAGCAAATGCCCGTGCCACGCACCATCATCAAACAGCGGGTTAAAGCGCTGATGCTCATCAAAATCGTAATCGAGCATCGCTTGCGGCGCGCCTGTGCGGTCAATAACGTTGTGGAACTGATTAGCTTTGAGGGTTGTCGAGTCATGGTCTGTTGACTGACATCCCGACAACGCGAGCAACACCGCCAGTGGGGCAAGTCGAAGTACTGGTTTCATGCCGTTTCCTTACCAATAAAAGAGTGCATCAGAAGTATCGAATGGTTATGCCGTTTGCTTGCATTATTGTTACGGCAGGGTAACGGTAGTTATCTTAGATAATATTTTACTAAAAAATACACTTGAAGCAGCAAAGCGATAGCTGGCTCACAACTTCAGATTGCCGTGAAACAGGTTAAACGAATGGGTATACACGGGTCAGTTATGACATTAAGCTGTTGTTTTCATCAGGTGATTATTGGGGTGTTATGGCTACATTGAAGGAAATTGCTGAGGCGGCTCAGGTCTCTGTGGCGACCGTTTCACGCGTGCTCAATGACGACCCGAGTTTGAGCGTCAAAACACAGACACGCCAAAAAATCCTCGAAGCCGCCGAAAGACTGGAATACAAAGTCCCCAGCGCGAAACGGCAGGCAAGTCAGCGGCTGACGTTTGCGGCACTGTATACCCACGGACAAGAGCTCGAGATTAACGATCCCTATTATCTGGCGATGCGCTATGGCATTGAAACGCAATGCGAAAAATTAGGCATTACTCTGGTTTCTTGTTACGACTTTAAAAGCGAACGTCCGGTTGTTGCCGCCGTCGATGGTTTACTAATAATTGGTAAACCTCTGCCAGCTGCCAGGGCATGGCTTGAGCAACAAGAACTCCCTCTGGTGTTCCTCGATGGCGTGACTGATGATCCTCGTTTTGATTGCGTTAACGTGGACTTGTACAAAATCAGCCGTAAAGTTATCGATTACTTCATCTCGCGCGGCTATATGCGGATTGGTTTTATTGGTGGCCGCGATGACCCAGCCTATGCCGACCAGCGTGAAGAAGCTTTCGTAGAGTATGGGCGTAGTAAGAAAGTGGTCAGCGCAAAAGATGTTTATTACGGCGACTTTAGCAGCCAGTCTGGCTACCAGTGCGCGTTGAAAATGCTTGCTACATCAGGTGATTACCCGCCAGCGTTATTCGTTGCTACCGACTCCATTGCCATTGGTGTGTTGCGTGCATTGCATGAACACGGGGTTAAAGTCCCGCAGCAAATGGCGTTAATCAGCGTTAACGATATTCCTACCGCACGCTTTGTTTTCCCCGCGTTGTCTACCGTGCGTATCCATTCTGAAACGATGGGTGCCCAGGCGGTAAATCTTTTAATGGAACGCCTGCGTGATGAACGTACTATTCCGCTCTCGGTGTTTGTCCCAAGCTCGTTGCAGTTGCGAGATACTACAACCTCATAAAATCCCCGTCATTCTTCAAGCCGCAGATACGTTGGCTTTCCTCGCTCACCCCAGTCACTTACTTGAGTAAGCTCCTGGGGACTCACTGCGTTGCCGCCTTTCTGCAACTCGAATTATTTAGGGGATTGGCTCTATTATTGTGATCCCCTCGTCATTTAGTAAAATTCGATTTTAAGTTTTAGTAAATATTTACTATTGTTTTCCTCATACACACGTAATGAGGATGTTGGCGTGAATAACTGGGAAAACATAAACAAACAATCTGAGAACCGGCTGCCACCACGCGCCTGGTTTCATCGTTACGCAAGCGAAGCGCAGGCTAAAACGCTTGATCGGCAAGAAAGCCTCGGCTTTATGTTACTTAGCGGGAAATGGACGTTTAACTATTTTGACCATCCTGCAAAAGTGCCTGAAGCGTTTTACCGTCAGGCGATGCCAGAGTGGGGCGAAATTACCGTTCCGGGCATGTGGCAAATGGAAGGTCACGGTCATTTGCAGTATACCGATGAAGGATTCCCTTTCCCGATTGATGTGCCTTTTGTTCCCACCAACAATCCAACCGGTGCCTACCAGCGCCAGTTTTCCCTGACCTCCGAATGGCTACAACGCCAGATCCTCATCAAGTTTGATGGCGTAGAAACCTACTTTGAAGTGTACGTTAACGGCCACTACGTTGGGTTCAGCAAAGGCAGCCGCCTGACGGCAGAGTTCGACATCAGCCCTTACGTGCAAGTCGGTGACAACTTACTCTCGGTTCGCGTCATGCAGTGGGCGGATTCAACCTACATCGAAGACCAGGATATGTGGTGGATGGCGGGGATTTTCCGTGACGTTTACCTGACCGGTCAGCCGAATGTGCATCTGCATGATTTTACGGTCGTCACTGAGTTTGACGAAAACTACTGTGATGCCGAACTCCAGCTTTCCTGTGATGTACGTAACATCGCAACGACACCTGCCGAAGGCTATCAACTACTGGCACAGCTATTTGATGGCGAAAAGTGTATCGCCGAACAGCAACACGATGCGCTGTCTGTCCACAGCGATTTGCGTTGCCAGCTGGTGTTACCGGTCAAACAACCTAAACAGTGGAACGCAGAACAGCCGAATCTCTATTTGCTGCTGCTAACTTTGCGCGATAACCGTGGCGAGATCGTCGAAGTGGTGCCGCAGCAGGTCGGATTCCGCGATATCAAAGTGCGCGACGGCTTGTTTTACGTGAATGGTCGCTACCTGAAACTGCATGGCGTCAACCGCCACGATCATGACCATCAAAAAGGCCGCGCCATTGATATGGCACGCGCCGAGCGCGACATCATTCTGATGAAGCAGCACAACATCAACTCGGTACGCACCGCACACTATCCTAACGACCCGCGCTTTTATGCCTTGTGCGACCAGTACGGGCTGTTTGTAATGGCGGAAACCGACCTGGAAAGCCACGGTTTTGCTAACGTAGGTGATATTAGCCGCATTACCGATGATCCCGCCTGGGAGCAGGCTTACGTCGAACGCATCGAACGCCATGTTCTGGCACAGAAAAATCATCCGTCGGTCATCATTTGGTCATTGGGTAATGAATCCGGCTACGGCTGCAACATCCGCGCGATGACCGCACGTTGTAAGGAGCTGGACCCGACACGCCTGGTGCATTACGAAGAAGATCGCGATGCCGAAGTGGTGGACGTCATCAGCACCATGTATTCCCGCGTCTCAATGATGAATGCCTTTGGCGAGTACCCGCATCCGAAGCCGCGCATTCTGTGCGAATACGCCCATGCGATGGGTAACGGGCCGGGCGGGCTGGCGGAATATCAGGTGGTCATCAATCAACATAAAAGCCTGCAAGGGCATTACATCTGGGAATGGTGCGACCACGGCTTGTTGGTGCACGACGAGCAAGGACGTGAGCGTTATCAGTACGGTGGCGATTACGGCGACTTCCCAAACAACTATAACTTCTGCATGGATGGGCTGATTTATCCCGACCAGCGCCCGGGACCAGGGCTGCGTGAATATAAGCAGGTTTTGTGTCCGGTTGCGGTGCAGCAAACCGAAAAAGATGATGTGTTGCTGGTGGAAAACCGTTATTGGTTCAGCGCGTTAAACGACATCGAACTCCAGGTCAGTTATCAGCTCGATGGTGAAACCCTCGCGCAACAGACTGTGGCGGCACCTTGTTTACAACCCGGTGAAAAAGAACAATTGCGCCTCAACGCTCCGTCGCTGCCAGCTGGCGAAGTGTTTATTAATGTCGAAGTTTACAAACGTCACGCAACACCATACAGCGAAGCGATGTCTTTGCTCGGCCACTATCAAATCCTGCGCCAGGCGGCAGGCGCGCGTGAAGCGCTGCCAGTGAAGCCCTCCCGTTCGCTGCACAGCGAAACGCGCGGGCATCAGCAAATCGTCAGCGGTGCAGATTTTTCCCTGACCTTCTGCCGCCTGACGGGTGAGCTGACTTCATGGCTGGTGAATGGTGAAGAGATTGTCGGTCGCGCACCGCATCTCACGTTCTTCAAGCCGACGATTGATAACCATAAGCAAGAATTTGAAGGGTTGTGGCAGCCGTATCATCTTCACCTGATGCAGCACCATTTCCGCGCAATGCGCCAAACCACGCAAGGTGACGATCTGGTCATTGAAGTGGATAGCGTGATTGCGCCGCCAGTTTTCGATTTTGGCATGCGTTGCACCTACCAGTGGCGGATTACCCCTGCGGGCCATGTGTCGCTTGAACTTTCGGGCACACCTTACGGAAATTATCAGGCGATTATTCCAAAAATTGGCCTCGATTTTGGCATCAGCAAGCGTTTCAGCGAAGTGGAATATTATGGCCGTGGGCCGGGTGAAAACTACGGCGATAGCTGCCAGAACAACCTGATTGGGCATTATCGTCAGCCGGTAGACAGCCTGTTTGAAAACTATCCGTTCCCACAAGATAACGGTAACCGCCAGCAGGTGCGTTGGTTAACTGTTGAAGATGCAAAGGGGAATGGTCTTTTTATTCAGCCGCGTAAACCGATTAACTTCAGTCTCTGGCCGTACAGCGCCGACATGCTGCAGCAGGCGCAACACATCAATGAGCTTGTGGAAAGCGACTATCTGACGCTGAATCTTGATGACCAAACTCTCGGCTTAGGTTCTAACTCCTGGGGTTCAGAAGTGCTGGATTCGTTCCGGGTTTATCTAAAACCGTTTAGCTACGGCTTCACCATGGTGCCATTCAGTCAGTCACAAATGACCCCGGTTGAATTGGCGAAATACGATTTCCAGCAGGCTTCACCAGCGAGGGAAGTGGAATGATTATTTTAAACACCTTAGAAGATTTTAAACGCATCTATCATGCCGGAAAGAAATGGCAACGCTGCATGGAAGCGATTAATAACCGTAATAATATTAAAGCCAATGTTTTTTATTCAATTGGCGATTCGCTGGTCTATCGCCTGGCGGAAGGCAACAGCGAAAATAGCGAATTATTTGAAGGGAATCGCCGTTATTTCGACGTGCATTATTACCTCGCTGGGCAAGAAACCGTTGAAATAGCGGATAAAAGCGACTTAACCCATGAAATGATTTATCGCGACGAAACTGACCGTGAGCATTTACGCGGGCGGGGCGAGGCTTATCGTCTCAAAGCTGGCAATGTGGTTATTTTTGAAAATCATCAGGCGCACCGTTTTTCACATGGTGAGGGCATGAGAAAGGTAATTTTAAAAGTGACGGTTGAGGAAACCTATTTCCTTAATAAATAAGGTGTTAAGCACCGCTTAGTGTCGGATGACGCTGACGTTTATCCGACCTACAAAAAGCAGTTATAAAAAATATACCCTACAC
>NZ_JAHWLU010000075.1:0-24396 GCF_022134725.1 Buttiauxella sp. S19-1 | reverse complement strand
ACTAACTCTTAATTCCATTCAGATTATATTATTTAAATAATTATGCATTAATGACAGTGATGTATTAGGTGTGAACTATATTAAAAATTAATTATAAATGGAATTATACATTTACCAAATCAATGTCTTAAGTGATTGCTGTTATATATTAATGGTCGATATATTTACATATGAATATAAAAGGTAAGGTGGTTATTTAGTCAGGGGAAGTTATACAAAACTAATCATAAAGTAAAGCGATGCTGAATAATGTCACAGTGAAAACTGCACCGGTTTAAGATGCAGTCGTCATAATAATTAATATCATACAGTTAGATATTTAACTGGTGGATTATTGAGCAGGGCAATAAAGTTATTGATCAGCAATGGTTGAACATCTTCCAGTGATGCTACTGGGCGGAATGAACTCACTTGGGTCATTTCAAGACCAGCGTAACCACATGGATTGATTCGTAAAAAAGGACTCAGATCCATATCAATATTCAATGCTAACCCGTGGAAAGAGCATCCTTTGCGGATGCGTAGACCCAGCGAGCAAATCTTACGCCCATCAACATAGACGCCAGGCGCATCGGCGCGAGGATAGGCTTCTATTCCCAATTCTGCGAGTGTGTTAACTACCGTTTGCTCAAGGATAGTGACCAGTTCCCGCACGCCCAGTTTGCGACGTTTCAAATTAAGCAGCACATACATCACTTGCTGCCCTGGCCCGTGATACGTCACCTGGCCACCGCGATCACTTTGGATGACAGGGATATCTCCGGGAACCAGTACATGTTCCGCTTTCCCTGCCTGGCCTTGTGTAAATACGCGCTCGTGTTCTACCAGCCAAATTTCATCGGCGGTGGTTTCATCACGGGTATTGGTAAAGTCATGCATCGCCTGTGAGATAGGCTCGTAGGGCTGTAGGCCTAGTTGGCGGATTTGAATAGTATCTTGAGACAAAACATCGTCTCCGGCAGGTTAGAAAGTTGTGGGAGTATATCACAGCGGGAAAAGCAGTACCCGGCCAGCAGGCCGGGTGGCAAATCACAATACCATACGAACGATTTCAATATTACCCAGTTCTGCGTACAGCGTTTCAACTTGCTCAATGTGGGTCGCATTAATGGTAATCGAGACAGAATGGTAATTACCTTTGCTGCTCGGTTTAACCTGCGGGGTGTAGTCACCAGGTGCGTGGCGCTGCACCACCTCAACGACCAAATCAACCAGCTCAGGTTTCGCCAGACCCATTACTTTGTAAGTAAATGAAGTCGGGAATTCGAGCAATTCTTTCAGATTGGTTTTCATGGTAGCTCCAGCGTTACGGCATTAAAAATGATAACTCCCGCCAGCAGGGGCGGGAGTTGCTTTGATTCATAGTATATGGGGATGACTTCTACACTTTCAAGTGTTCAATTATTAACCAAACCAATGGTGGAACATCAGTTTGATGTAATCAATGATTCGACTGAAGAAGTTACCTTCCGGCATTTCCTGAAGTACGACCAGCGGACGCTGTTCGATAGTCTTGCCATCCAGTTGGAAATTGATGGTTCCGACAACCTGGTTCTTTTGCAGCGGCGCGTGCAGTTCGGTGGTGTTCAGCACATAACTGGCTTTCAGGTCTTTCATACGGCCACGTGGGATTGTCAGATAGACGTCTTTATCAACCCCTAACGATGCACGGTCGTTATCGCCGAACCAGGCAGGTTCTGAGGCAAACTCTTTGCCGGCTTTCAATGGAGAAACTGTCTCAAAGAAGCGGAAACCCCAGGTCAGCAGTTTCTTGCTTTCTGTTTCGCGACCTTTGTAGGTGCGCCCACCGAGCACTGCCGAAATCAGACGCATCTGGCCTTCGGTGGCAGAAGCGACCAGATTATAACCCGCAGCATCAGTATGACCGGTTTTGATGCCGTCAACTTGCAGGCTGGTATCCCACAGTAAACCGTTACGGTTAGTCTGGCGGATATTATTGAAGGTGAACTCTTTTTCTTTGTAGATAGCGTATTCGTTTGGTACGTCACGAATCAGTGCCTGGCCGATCAACGCCATATCACGCGCAGAGCTGTACTGACCTTCAGCATCGAGGCCGTGTACTGTCCCGAAATGGGTGTTTTTCAGGCCAAGAGCAGAAACATAGCTGTTCATCAGACCGACGAACGATTCCTGGCTACCCGCCACGAAATCAGCCATTGCCACGGAAGCATCGTTACCGGATTGCAGGTTGATACCGCGAATCAGTTTGGAAACGGGAACTTGCATGCCTGGTTTCAGGAACATCAATGATGAGCCTTTAAATACCGGGTTACCGGTTGCCCATGCATCTTGTCCAACGGTCACAATGGAGCTTTCGTTAAATTTACCGGCTTTCATCGCCTGACCGATGACGTAGCTGGTCATCATTTTGGTCAAACTAGCAGGATCACGGCGCGCGTCAGCATTGGATTCTGCGAGGACTTTGCCTGAGTTGTAATCGATCAGGATGTACGCTTCAGCATCAATCTGCGGCACGCCCGGGATCATGGTTTTAATGTTCAGGTCGTCAGCGTGTGCAACAGCCATCCCCGAAAGAGTGAGGGCAGTTGTTAGCGCCAGGCGTTTAACAAAACGAAAAGAAGGGGCTGTATTCATGATTAGAACAACGACATCCATGATAGGAATAAAAAAAGTGCCTTACTATAGCAAAAGCGATTTTTGCTGGCATCCGTCTTTGCGCATCATTTGTTAATGGAATTTACACTAACTGACGCACAGCGGATGCCAGACATAATCACTTACATAGCGGGTGCGTTAGTGATGAAAGATTGTTGTTGGGCTTCGCTCATCAGGCGTTGTTGCAGTGCGGCAGCTTCGCCTTTGCTATTAAATGGCCCAAGTTGTACACGGAACATCGCCCCATTACTGGAAACCTTACCCGGTACGCCAAACTGCTGGCTAAGTTTTTGCTGCCATTGGTTAGCACGAGTCTGGTCACTGACCGCACCCACCTGAACTACGTAGTGGCCGCTGGCAGCAGGAACAGCAGCCTGTGCGCTACCCTGAACGGAACCTGGGGCGGTAACCGGTGCGCTTTGTTGAACAGTAACGGGCTGAACTGGTGTGACTGATACTGCGGGCGCAGGCTGATCGCTTTCAATGACACCTGCTGCGAGTGGGGTTGCCGCGCCGAGAAAACCACTGTTGCTCACAGGAGCTCCAGTGGTATCTTCACTCTGTAATGTAGAATTACTAATGGCGCGAACGTCACCCTGAGGCGCATCAACAGGCGCAGAAGTTGCTCCCCCCATACCGGTGTTTAAATCCGGTCGAGCGGGTAGGGCATAGGTTTGTTTGGCAACGGTCGTACAGACCGTACCCGGGCCTGACATGGTGCCATCTTGCGCCACCAGAATCGGGTCGATACGGACTTTAGTATTGTTCGAGGTGTTCAGGCGGTCAGCTGCGGCGCGAGACAATGAAATCACACGGTCATTGCCGTATGGGCCACGGTCATTAATGCGCACAATAACCATTCGGCCATTTGCGAGGTTAGTGATTCGCGCATAACTCGGAACAGGCAGTGTCGGGTGTGCTGCCGTCAACGCTGAGGGATCAAAGGTTTCGCCAGATGCAGTCAAATTGCTGCCTGGTTCTGCGTCATAAATGGCAGCAAGACCGGCCTGGCTGAAGTTGGCCGGGTTTTGCACGATTTTGTATTTCTTACCGTTATTTTCGTAATCCTGGTTTACCGAAGGATTCAACGGTTCGAAACGCGGGTCTGCGCCGCTGATTTCAACCACCGGGCCATTACACACCGCGGGTTGCGGTTGCTGGTTCACTTGCTGTTGGTCGCCGTCATCAGACGAGCAGCCAGCCAGTAATGCAGCCACTACACAGATCCCAAGCCAACGCTTTACCATTACCCACCTCATCAACTTACACGCTTTTTGATAACATTTTTCTGTGGGTATGTATCGACATCACGATACCAAACCCGGCCATCAGAACAATGAGTGCCGAGCCCCCGTAACTCACCAGCGGCAAAGGTACTCCGACCACCGGTAAGATACCACTAACCATACCAATGTTAACAAACACATATACGAATAAAATCAACATTAGGCCACCAGCCATAACTCTGCCAAATGTTGTTTGCGCGCGAGCGGCGATCACAAGGCCACGCATGATGAGTAGCAGGTAGAGCGCCAGCAAGACTAAAACACCGACCAGACCTAACTCTTCGGCAAGAACCGCGAAGATAAAGTCAGTGTGGCGTTCGGGTAAAAATTCAAGCTGTGACTGTGTTCCGTGCAACCAGCCTTTGCCGCGCAGCCCACCAGAGCCAATAGCAATTTTAGACTGAATAATGTGATAGCCCGCGCCGAGAGGGTCAGTTTCCGGATCAAGCAGCATCATTACGCGAGCGCGTTGATAATCGTGCATCAGGAAGAACCACAAAATTGGAATAAATGCGGCAACCAACAGCACGGCAATACCGATAAGTTTCCAGCTCATACCCGATAAGAACAGAACGAACAGGCCGGATGCGGCGATCAGAATCGAGGTCCCGAGATCGGGCTGAGCAGCAACCAACAGCGTCGGCATGAAAATTAATATCAGCGCGATACCGGTGTTTTTAAGCGTAGGTGGACAAACGTCACGGTTGATAAAGCGAGCGACCATCAAGGGGACAGCAATTTTGGCTATTTCGGATGGCTGGAAGCGCACGACACCGAGGTCTAGCCAGCGTTGAGCACCTTTGGATATTGCCCCAAACGCATCCACCGCGACCAGCAAGATGATACAGACGATGTACAAGTACGGAGCCCAGCCCTCGTAAACGCGGGGCGGGATTTGAGCCATCACGATCATCACCACCAGTCCCATCAGGATCTGGCCGATTTTACGCTCCATCATGTCCATATCCTGGCCACTGGCACTCCAGATAACCAGCGCACTAAAAATAAGCAGCGCCAGAATGGTCACCAGGAAGAGCGGATCGATATGGATTTTATCCCAGAACGACTTTTTGTTTGGATTATCAGTCATGGTTATTGATCCTCTGCACCTGCTGGCGCGGGTGCTTCATCAGGCAGTACCGTGTTGTCATCCCCGAGCATGATATGGTCGAGAATCTGGCGCATGATGGTGCCTACAGCGGGGCCTGCACCGCCGTTTTCCAGAATCATGGTGACGGAAACTTTTGGATTGTCGTAAGGCGCAAACGCCGTCATTAATTTATGGTCGCGTAAGCGTTCAGCAATTTTGTGCGCATTGTAGGTTTCGTTAGCTTTCAGGCCAAACACCTGCGCGGTCCCTGACTTCGCCGCCACTTTATACGGGGCATTGGCGAAATATTTATGAGCGGTACCGTTAGGACGGTTCGCAACGCCATACATCCCGTCTTTGGCGATTTCCCAGAAACCAGAGTGGATGTCGCCGACCGGCGGTTGTACCGGCTGCTGCCACGGCACTTGCTTGCCGTTTTCAACGGTGCTCATCAAGAAATGAGGTACGCGGACGATGCCATCGTTAATCAGAATCATCATCGCTTTACTCATCTGGATTGGCGTTGCCGTCCAGTAACCCTGGCCGATACCGACAGGAATGGTGTCACCCTGATACCACGGTTTCTTAAACCGCTTCTGTTTCCATTCACGGGTTGGCATGTTACCGGCTCGTTCTTCAGACAGATCGATACCTGTGTAATGCCCATAACCAAACTTGCGCATCCACTCACCCATGCGGTCGATGCCCATGTCATAGGCAACCTGGTAGAAATAGGTATCAGCAGATTCTTCCAGTGCTTTGGTGATATTCAGGCGGCCGTGGCCCCATTTTTTCCAGTCACGATAGCGTTTTTCAGAACCTGGCAACTGCCACCAGCCTGGGTCAAATAACGTAGTATTGCGGGTGATCACCCCTGCGCTTAATGCGGACACCGCCATATACGGTTTTACCGTAGAAGCAGGAGGGTAAACCCCTTGTGTGGCGCGATTGATCAGCGGTGTATTCGGGTCATTTAATAAACCGGAATAGTCTTTGCTTGAAATGCCATCGACAAACAGGTTCGGGTTATAACTTGGCATGGAAACCAGCGCCAGAATACCGCCAGTGCGCGGGTCGGTAACCACCACTGCGGCACGGCTTCCCGCCAGCAAGGTTTCAATGTAATTCTGTAGTTTAAGGTCGATAGTCAGATAAATATCGTGCCCGGCCTGCGGTGGTACTTCTTTGAGCTGGCGAATCACACGGCCACGGTTGTTCACTTCAACTTCTTCATAACCAGTTTGGCCATGCAGAACATCTTCGTAATAGCGTTCGATGCCCAGCTTACCGATGTCATGCGTTGAGGCGTAGTTTGCCAGTTTGCCGTCTTTATCGAGGCGCTCAACGTCTTTATCGTTGATTTTAGAAACATAGCCAATGACGTGCGTCAACGCTGAGCCGTACGGGTAGTAGCGGCGTTTATAGCCTTTCACTTCCACGCCCTGGAAGCGGTACTGATTCACGGCAAAACGCGCAACCTGTACTTCGGTGAGGTTGGTTTTGACCGGAATTGATGTAAAGCGATGCGAGCGCGATCGCTCTTTCTTAAAGTTGGCAATATCATCATCGGTTAAATCCACCACTGAGCGTAAAGCCTCCAGTGTTGCCTGCACGTCATCCACTTTCTCTGGCATCATTTCAACCTGATAAATGGTGCGGTTAAGTGCCAGTGGGGTGCCGTTGCGGTCATAGATGATGCCGCGGCTAGGAGGGATTGGAACCAGTTTTATGCGGTTTTCATTAGAACGAGTTTGGTAGTCGGTGAAACGGACGATTTGCAAATTATAAAGGTTGGCGACAAGCACACCGCTTAACACCAAAATACCAAGAAACGCGACCAGCGCCCGGCGCACAAAAAGCGCAGACTCAGCTGTATAGTCACGAAAAGAATTCTGTAATTTCATCCGCAGCTTTGTTCTACCTGACGATATTTACTCACGGTGATAAGGATGGTTTGTCGTGATGCTCCACGCGCGGTACAGGCTTTCTGCCACCAGAACTCGCACTAAAGGGTGGGGCATAGTCAGATTCGACAGCGACCAGCTTTGCTCTGCGGCAGCTTTGCACGCAGGGGCGAGGCCTTCCGGTCCGCCAATCAGCAGGCTGACATCTCGACCATCCTGTTTCCAGCGTTCAAGCTGCACGGCAAGGTGCGGCGTATCCCATGGTTGCCCCGGGATATCCAGCGTGACAATTCGGTTGCCCTTGCCGGCCGCTGCTAACATCATTTCGCCTTCTTTTTCGAGAATGCGTTTGATATCGGCATTTTTGCTGCGTTTTCCCGCAGGGATTTCTACCAGTTCAAAAGGCATATCCTTTGGGAAACGACGCAGGTACTCGGTAAAGCCGGTTTGTACCCAGTCAGGCATTTTAGTGCCGACTGCGACTAGTTGCAGCTTCACGCATTAACCCCAGAGCTTTTCCAGTTCGTACAGTTGACGGCTTTCTTCTTGCATCACATGGACGATAACTTCGCCAAGATCAACAACTACCCAGTCAGTCGCGTTAATGCCTTTCACACCCAGCGCATCAAAACCGGCTTTACGGGATGATTCAACAACGTGTTCAGCGATAGACATAACGTGACGGTTAGAGGTGCCGGTACAGATAATCATGCAGTCAGTGATGCTTGATTTACCCTGAACATCCAAAGCAACGATGTCCTGGCCTTTGAGGTCGTCAATTTTATCGACGATGAAATCTTGAAATTCTTTACCCTGCAAGTGTTCCCCCTGGGAAAAGTAGAGTGTGTTCGATGTCGCCCGCATTTAACCCATTGGCTGGGACTGTCTTACTGGCAAATCAGCAATGCGGCGCTCAAAGCGGGGTATCATCCCACCGAGTGACCTGGTTTGCATCGCCATTTTTGTAAAACTATTTTGGAAAGTCATGCTTGCGGGCAGGAAATTATGGCAGCGGAGCATAACAGCCTGGACTGTAGTGTCAATGGTTGACGATAACTGTAACGCAGACAACTTACGATGCCGGACTGTAAATCGCGCGATTATTAAGGGTTCTCAGCGTGGTGAAGCCATCGCGAATTTCAACGCAGCTCCATGCACCTTGTTCAATAACGAAATGCCACATCGAGGCGGGAGGCATATTGAGGAGGGTGGAAATCAGTAAACTCAACACACCTTGATGGCTAACAATCAGAATATTCTTTTCTTTAGGCTGTGAGGAGAGCGTCGCTGCAAACTCACTGACGCGCTGAGAAAAAAGCTGGAAACCTTCGCCATTCTTCGGCACCACGTTCTGCCAGTCATTACACCAGGCCGCATAGTTTTCCGAATCCATGCGTTGCAAATCACGGTGATGCTGCATTTCCCAGTCACCAAAATTCATCTCATTAAGACGCGGCTCAGTCACTACCGGAATGTTGCGTTGCTGAACAATGAGCTGCATCGTGTGTTGGGCACGCCCCAGTTCACTGCAAAGCACTTTCTCAAACGCGACTTGATTGAGTAAATCCCCAATGGCTTGCGCCTGCTTTACGCCGTGTTCGGTGAGGGGCGTTTCAGAAATACCGCTGTACAACCCGTCTACATTGGCCTGGGATTGCCCATGGCGAACTAACCATAATTTCATCTGTTCCTCACCTAAACGTTGGCTGTGGCTACACTGGCATAAGTGTATCATTGTGCCTCATGTGACGAAGTCAGTTATTGGGGGAATTATGGCGTTCAGTAGCCAGCATGGTGGCAATATTATTGAAGCGGCAGCGGTGATGGGCGTGGATGCAGAGTTGCTGATCGATTTTAGTGCCAATATTAATCCGCTCGGCATGCCGGATTCATTAAAGCGCGCAATCGTTGCAAACCTGGCGTTGGCAGAACGCTACCCTGATGTTGAATACCGTGTGTTACACCAGGCGCTGGCAAAACATCATCAAGTCCCGCAGGAGTGGGTGTTGGCGGGGAATGGCGAAACAGAACTGATCTTTAATCTGGTTCAGCAACTTGCCCCACAAAAGGCTTTATTACTGACGCCTGGCTTTGCTGAATATCGTCGTGCATTAACCCGTATTGGCTGCGAAATAACGGATTTCCACTTGTCCGAAGCACAAGGCTGGCAACCTGATGAATCATTATTGCAAGCTTTAACCCCTGAGCTGGATTGCCTGTTTTTGTGTACTCCAAATAACCCGACAGGGCTTTTGCTCAAGAGATCTTTGTTATTAGCGGTTGCGCAGCGTTGCCGCGAAAACAATATTGCTTTCATCGTCGATGAAGCTTTTCTCGATTTTATCCCCACTGAGCCGGGCTTGATCCCTGAGCTTTCGAGTTTCCCCAATATTTATGTTTTGCGCTCCCTGACCAAATTTTTTGCTATTGCCGGACTGCGCCTGGGTTATTTGGTCAGCGCAGATACAGCCACCGTTGGGGGCATTCGCGAACACCGGGAACCCTGGACGATAAACGCGTTTGCTGCGCTGGCGGGCGAGATTATTCTTAACGATAGCGCTTATATCGAGGCGAGTTATCGTTGGCTGAACACCGAACAACCCCGACTTTTTAATACTCTGAACGCATTGCCAGGAATAACGGTTTGGCCGCCGCGCGCGAACTATATTTTCCTGCGCTGTGACATTGCGGATCTGGAGTTACAAAAGGCGTTGTTGAAAGAGAACATCTTGATTCGCCATTGTGCAAACTACCCGGGGCTTGATGCGCGTTATTATCGCGTGGCGATCAAAAGCCCGGCGGATAACGACAGATTACTGGATGCGTTGCGGCGCGTGCTTAGCAATAAAGCTGGTGCTGGCGAATAAATTCAGCCACGGCAGGTGGGAGCAGATCATCGCAAGCCAAGTGTTGCTCTAAACGCTGGCGAATGGCGGTGGCGGAGATGTCGTACAGTGGCGTTGGTGCGAGGTAAATTCTCCCCGCAGGCAGGCTGTGAAGTTCTTCAACCGAAGTGGTTTGATGCTTATCAAGCCACTGCTGTTCTTCTGGCGTATCCATCGACAGAGCATACCCGGGGCGCTGGCAAACCAGCAGATGGCATAACGTCAGCAATGTTTCCCAACGGTGCCAGCGTTGTAGGTTCAGCAACGAATCCTGGCCCACGATAAATGCCAGAGGTTGCTTCGCGCCAATCTCTGCACGCAACTGTTCCAGTGTTTCAACCGTGTACGACGGGGTTTCACGTTGCAGTTCGCGGTCATCCAGACGAAATAGTGGTTTTCCCGCAATGGCGAGCTCGACCATAGCTTTACGTTGTTGGCTGTTCGCCAGCGGTTGGGGGCGATGGGGAGGCACGTTGTTGGGCATGATAGTGACTTGTTGCAGTGCCACCTGTTTTGCCAACGCTTCGACCGGTTTTAAATGCCCGTAATGGATAGGGTCGAATGTCCCGCCATACAGGGCAGTTAAACGCGAAACGCTGTTAGCCATGAGTGAAAATTTCCACCAGAGCTTTATGACATAACAGCAGAGAAAGCCCTTCCAGCTCAGCCCACACCGATTGTCCATAATCTTGCTTTAGCGTCAGTTCTACCTGGCAAAGCAGACGCACCGCCTGATAAAGCTGGTCCGCCGATAAGCGATTAAGCGCTTCAGTGACCAGTGCGCGACGGTTTTGCCACACGCGTTGCTGGTCAAATAAAGTGCGTAGCGGAGTGCTTACCGACTGGCGTTTCAGGTTAACCAGTTGCAGTAATTCGCGTTGCAGCGTACGCAGTAAAATCACCGGCTCGCTGGCCTCCAGCCTTAACTGCTGAAGGATATGCAGCGCGCGTTTACTTTTGCCTGCCAAAATCGCATCAACCCAATGGAAAGGGGTGAAGTGTGCGGCATCATTCACCGCTTGCTCGACCCGTGGCAGCGTAAGCTTTCCATCTGGCCATATCAGCGACAAACGCTCCAGCGCCTGCGAAAGCGCCAACAGGTTGCCTTCGTAGCAATAACACAGTAATTGATTGGCCGCGTCATCAAGCTGGAGGTTCATCTGTTTCGCACGTTGAGAAACCCAGCGTGGAAGTTGAGCCTGTTCAGGCGTCTGGCAGGTCACAGTCACGCTGCGGTCGGCCAGTTTCGCCAGCCACGAAGCATTTTCCTGAGCCTTGGTTAACTTGTTGCCACGCACCAGCAGCAGAATATCGTCGTGCAGCAAGGACACCAACGTTTCGAACTGCGCGTTAATCGCCGCGTTCGGCCCATTTTCTGGTAACAACAACAGCAGAGTCTGGCGGCTGGCGAACAGGCTTAGCGCCTGGCAAATTGAGAACAGATCTTGCCAGTCAGTGCTGGCATCAATCTGCACGGTATGATGTTCTTCAAAGCCCTGGGTACTCGCCGTCTGGCGAATCGCATCCTGGCTTTCCTGAAGTAACAGCGGATCGTTTCCGAGTAACAGATACGCCGCGCGCAGCCCTTCATTGAGCTGCGCGCGGAGTTGTTCAGGGTACAACCGAATCATTTGCTACCAGGAGCGGCCGAAAGCGTGGTCGACGTACGGCTTGTTGATGCCGCTGGTGTCGTGCTCGTCACCGGTTTCTCGGCAGCTTTAGTCTCAGCAACGTCCTCGACTTGTACCGTCATCAGCTTACGAATCAGCTGTTGTGCCGCTGTGGTGTACATTTCTTTGGTAAGCAATTCTTGCTCGGCATCTTTTGCCAAAGCACTCAGTGGGTTATCAAAGAATGATTTATACACTCTGGCGCTAATCGGATAGATATCGTGGCCTGGAATCAGCACTTGTGCCGAAACCGTCATCACCATTTGATATTCCGCGGTACGCCCATCCTGGAAGATGGATGCGGTATCCTGGCCAAGCGTGCTTCCCAGTATACGCAGGGAAGGAATATCCTTGCGAACACCCGTTCCGGTATCATCCACAAGCGTGACGCCGTTAAGACGCAACTGAGAGCGGATCTCACGTGTCAGTGGGCCGTTGGGATCGCTTGAGTTCAGGATCATCGTTTTCATCTGATCCGGAACCTGCGTGCTGCCACGCAGGTGAAAACCACACCCGGCGGTGACAAGCACCGCCAACATAACTAACAAGCTGACAAAGGGATGTCGCACGGTTCCTCCTGCGCTTAGCCCACAACCAAATTGAGCAGTTTGCCCGGCACGTAAATCACTTTACGCACGGTCACACCCTCAAGATATTTCGCAACCAGATGTTCCTGACCTGCGCGTTCTTGCACTTGTTCTTGCGTCGCATCAGCTGGAACAGTGATTTTGCCGCGAACTTTACCGTTCACCTGCACCACGACCAACAGCGAATCCTCAACCATCGCTGACTCATCAGCCTGTGGCCATGGCGCGTTGTCGATATCACCTTCACCGCCCAATGACTGCCACATATCGAAGCAAACGTGCGGGGTGAACGGATACAGCATACGAACCACTGCCAACAGCGCTTCGTTCAGCAGAGCGCGGTCTTGCTCGCTATCCTGCGGTGCTTTTGCCAGTTTGTTCATCAATTCCATGATGGCAGCAATCGCGGTGTTAAAGGTCTGACGACGACCAATATCATCGGTCACTTTCGCGATGGTTTTGTGAACATCACGGCGTAATGCTTTTTGATCTTCGTTCAGCGCGGCAATATCAAGTGCAGGTGCCGCACCACGGCTGGTGTGCTCGTAGGCCAGTCTCCAGACACGTTTCAGGAAGCGGTTTGCCCCTTCAACGCCAGACTCTTGCCATTCCAGCGTCATATCAGCCGGGGACGCAAACATCATAAACAAACGAACGGTATCTGCGCCGTAGCGTTGAACCATCACTTGCGGGTCGATGCCGTTGTTTTTCGACTTCGACATTTTGCTCATGCCAGCATAGACCAGTTCATTGCCCTGTGCGTCGCAGGCTTTGATAATACGGCCTTTCTCGTCACGCTCGACAATCGCATCCGCTGGGGAAACCCAGTTACGCTCACCGTTAACGCCGGTGTAATAGAACGCGTCTGCCAGAACCATGCCCTGACACAGCAGCTGTTTGGCTGGCTCGTTAGAGGTCACCATGCCTGCGTCACGCATCAGTTTGTGGAAGAAGCGGAAGTACAGCAGGTGCATGATGGCGTGTTCGATGCCACCAATATAGATATCTACCGGCAGCCAGTAGTTGGCAGCTTTGGAGTCCAGCATCCCTTTGTCGTACTGCGGGCTGGTGTAACGCGCGTAGTACCAGGACGATTCCATAAAGGTATCGAAGGTGTCGGTTTCACGCAGCGCTGGTTTGCCATCAACAGTGGTTTTAGCCCACTCAGGATCGGCTTTAATTGGACTGGTGATACCGTCCATGACGACATCTTCTGGCAGAATAACCGGCAGTTGATCTTCTGGCGTTGGCATGACCGTGCCGTCTTCCAGAGTCACCATTGGAATTGGTGCACCCCAGTAACGCTGACGGGAAACACCCCAGTCGCGCAGACGATAGTTAATTTTACGTTCGCCCACGCCTTTCGCTGCCAGTTTGTCGGCAATGGCGTTGAACGCATTCTGGAAGTCCAGGCCGTCGAACTCGCCTGAATTGAACAGTGCGCCTTTTTCGGTCATCGCGGCGGCTGATAAATCAGGTTCGCTACCATCGGCATTGAGAATCACAGGTTTGATTTGCAAACCGTATTTCGTCGCAAATTCCCAGTCGCGCTGGTCGTGGCCAGGAACCGCCATCACCGCACCGGTGCCGTATTCCATCAGGACAAAGTTTGCTACCCAAACTGGAACAGCTTCGCCAGTCAGTGGGTGAATGGCGTTCACGCCAGTGGCAACGCCTTTCTTTTCCATGGTTGCCATTTCAGCTTCGGCAACTTTGGTGTTACGGCATTCATCGACGAATGCAGCCAGTTCAGGGTTGTTCACTGCCGCTTGTTGTGCGATAGGGTGGCCAGCAGCAACTGCCAGGTAAGTCACACCCATAAAGGTGTCCGGGCGGGTGGTGTAAACCGTCAGTTTCTCAGCGCTGTTTTCAACGTCGAAAGTAATCTCAACGCCTTCAGAACGGCCAATCCAGTTACGCTGCATGGTTTTGACCTGATCAGGCCAATGGTCCAGCGTATCCAGATCGTTTAACAACTCATCTGCGTAAGCGGTGATTTTGATAAACCACTGTGGGATTTCTTTGCGCTCAACTTTGGAGTCACAGCGCCAGCAGCAACCGTCGATAACCTGTTCGTTTGCCAGCACAGTCTGGTCATTCGGGCACCAGTTAACCGCGGAGGTTTTTTTGTAAACCAGGCCTTTGTTATACAGCTGAGTGAAGAACTGCTGTTCCCAACGGTAATATTCCGGGGTACAGGTCGCCAGCTCGCGGCTCCAGTCATAGCCAAAGCCCAGCGTTTTGAGCTGGTTCTTCATGTAATTGATGTTGTCGTAAGTCCACGGTGCAGGCGCGGTGTTATTCTTTACCGCCGCCCCTTCAGCAGGCAAACCGAACGCATCCCAGCCGATTGGCTGCAGCACGTTTTTGCCCAGCATGCGCTGGTAGCGCGCGATAACGTCACCGATGGTGTAGTTACGAACGTGGCCCATGTGTAGTCGGCCAGAAGGATAGGGTAGCATCGAGAGGCAGTAATACTTCTCTTTGCCTTCGTCTTCGGTTACTTCAAAAGTACGCTTCTCTTGCCAGTGAAGCTGTACGTTGGATTCTATCTCTTCCGGGCGATATTGCTCTTGCATGGCAGCCAGTGGTCCTGTGATGAAAGACAGCTACAGGTTGTAGCTTTAACTATTAATTTCAGATCGGCATAGCATAGCCGATAAGAGTGCCGCAAAACAGCCTTTAGAAAGCTGGAGTCTGCATTTCTCATTTGCACTTTTTTACCTTGCTTGTGGGCAAACTAACAAAGTGATAGCCGATTAACGTCTACTATTAGAGCAGGTTAGCCGACACTGAATGCAGGAATCTCTTCAAGGAGGTAAGCAGACGATGAACAAGGTTGCTCAATTTTACCGTGAACTGGTGGCCTCGCTCACCGAACGGTTACGTAATGGCGAGCGCGATATAGACGAACTGGTCGCCAGCGCGCGTAAACGCATGAACGAAACTGGGGAGCTAACGCGTACCGAAGTTGATGAAGTGACGCGTGCAGTGCGGCGTGATCTGGAAGAGTTTGCCCGCAGCTACAACGAAAGCCAGGACGAATTTACCGACAGCGTTTTCATGCGCGTCATTAAAGAAAGTCTCTGGCAGGAACTGGCTGACATCACTGACAAAACGCAGCTTGAGTGGCGCGAAGTCTTTCAGGATCTCAACCATCACGGTGTCTATCACAGCGGTGAAGTGGTTGGGCTTGGCAATTTGGTTTGCGAGAACTGTCACTTCCACCTTGCCGTTTACACCCCGGACGTGCTGCCCGTCTGCCCGAAATGCGGACACAACCAGTTTGGCCGCAGACCTTTCGAACCTTAAATTGTCACCAGCCCCATGGTTTCATGGGGCTAAGCTTCGGGCGATAAACTACTGTGCGGCGTTCCCTGATAATAGGCCAGCGCCACCATCAACGATTGCACCAGACACAGCGTGGCAGACTGGGAGCGGAAAGCATCAACTTGCGCTTCTTTAACCACAAAACACAAATCGCTGAACGTGGCCAGCGGGCTAATCTGGCTGTCCGTAATCACGATTTGCCGTGCGCCAGTGCTTGCCGCTTTTTCACTGACCATCAACGTTTCCTGGGCATACGGCGAGAAGCTAATCAGCACCACCACATCCTTCGCTTTCACTCGATTCACTTGCTCACGCAGCATCCCGCCGAGACCGTCGAGCAGAATCGGGCGGCACTCCAGGTGGCTCAGCGCATAACTTAGATACGCTGCCACGCTAAACGAACGGCGCAGGCCGACGATATAAATTGTTTCTGCTTCTGCCAGCAAAGTCACCGCTCGCTGTAACATTTCCGGCTCAGTGCGTGCGGCCAGTTGCTGCAAAGCTTGTGCATTGGAACGGGCAAACTCCTGCAAAATATCGAGTGGCGTTTCAGGCACCGCCTCGCTTTCCATTTCGCGGAACAACCGTGCGCGGTCGGTATAGCTGGCGGTTTCCTCCACCAGATTCATGCGAAACAGCTGTTTCATTTCGTTGAAGCCGCTGAAATCAAAAGCATTGGCAAAGCGGATCAGCGTTGAGGGCGGCACTTCTGCGCGTTCGGCAATGGCGGCTACGGTATCAAACGCCACGCTGTTGGTGTTATCCAGCACGTAACGGGAAACTTGCTGCAACCGTTTACTCAGGCTGTCGTAGCGGTCGCGAATCTG
Organism: Buttiauxella sp. S19-1; assembly: GCF_022134725.1. Lineage (NCBI taxonomy): Bacteria > Pseudomonadati > Pseudomonadota > Gammaproteobacteria > Enterobacterales > Enterobacteriaceae > Buttiauxella > Buttiauxella sp. S19-1. The sequence continues at coordinate 8,180 of NZ_JAHWLU010000075.1, read as the reverse complement.
CTGCTGTAACTCGCTCAGGTTGGTCGCGGTGGTCAAATTACCTTCCTCAAAGAAATGGTTGCTGAAACATATTTAACCCCAGCAACGGTGAAAATGAAACAAATATACCAAAACAGATCCGATATGAAATCATAGTAGTCTCTATCCCGTTCCCCCGCCGCTGCGCTTAACACAAAAACTGATTTCTGATCACAATAATCAACATTTGTTTTATTTAACCATTAAATGGAATGTTTATTTCATATACAGTGTTCAGGAATCGACCATAAATGTGAGAGGGTACAGATGGAGACGGTAGCGAATTTCATTCACGGTGAATGCGTCATGGGCAACAGCTCACGCGTTCAGGCGATCTTCAACCCGGCCACTGGCGCACAAATCCGCCAGGTGGCAATGAGCACCGCGCAACAGACCGAACAGGCGATCGCTGCCGCCCAACAGGCATTTGCCGGTTGGGCGCGACAGGCTCCGCTGAAACGTGCGCGTGTCATGTTCCGTTTTAAAAGCCTGCTTGAACAGCATATGGACAGCCTGGCGAAGCTTATCAGCGAAGAACACGGCAAAGTTTATTCCGATGCGGTGGGCGAATTGACCCGTGGCCTTGAGGTGGTGGAGTTCGCCTGTGGTATTCCACATCTGCAAAAAGGTGAGCACTCGGCAAACGTCGGCACCGGTGTCGATAGCCACTCGCTGATGCAACCGCTCGGCGTCTGTGCGGGCATCACCCCTTTCAACTTCCCGGCGATGGTGCCGATGTGGATGTTCCCTATTGCCCTGGCGACCGGCAATACCTTCGTGCTCAAACCTTCTGAAAAAGACCCGTCGTTAGCGTTACGCCTGGCGCAATTGCTCAAAGAGGCTGGCCTGCCGGACGGCGTATTCAATGTGGTGCAAGGTGATAAAGAAGCGGTAGATGTCCTGCTGACCGACCCGCGCGTGCAGGCGGTGAGTTTTGTTGGTTCGACGCCGATTGCTGAATATATCTACCAGACGGCTTCCGCTCACGGCAAGCGTTGCCAGGCATTGGGTGGGGCGAAAAACCACTGCATCCTGATGCCTGATGCGGACATGGAAATGGCAACAAACGCGATTATGGGCGCGGCTTACGGTGCGGCGGGTGAACGCTGTATGGCACTCTCCGTGGTCGTCGCGGTGGGCGACCAAACCGCAGACGATCTCTGCGTAAGGCTTGAGCAACAAATCGCTAAGCTGCGGGTTGGGCCTGGGCTGACATCAGGGCCAGAAAACGAAATGGGTCCGCTGATTTCAGCGCCGCACCGCGCCAAAGTGCTTGGCTACATTGATAGTGGCGAATCACAAGGGGCGACGTTGCGTGTCGATGGGCGCGGTCTGAAGCTTGCAGGCAACGAAGGTGGATATTTCGTTGGGCCGACGTTGTTCGACAATGTCACCCCAGAAATGACTATCTATAAAGAAGAAATCTTTGGCCCGGTGCTGTGTGTGGTGCGTGCCGCGGATTACCGCAGCGCCATCGACCTGATTAATCATCATGAGTACGGCAACGGCACGGCGATTTTCACCGGCGATGGCGGCACGGCGCGCCGCTTCTGTGAAGAGGTGCAGGTGGGTATGGTCGGCGTTAACGTGCCGATTCCGGTACCGATGGCATTCCACAGCTTTGGTGGCTGGAAGCGTTCGATTTTCGGGCCGCTGAATGTTCACGGCAGTGATGGCATTCGTTTCTACACCCGCATGAAAACCATCACGGCTCGCTGGCCTGAAACCAGCCATCAGCAAGGCGCTGCGTTTTCTATGCCGACGCTGGGCTAACAGGGGGAAGCATGACGACACAACGCATGACCATGGCGCAGGCCCTGGTCAGGTTTTTGAACCAGCAATACGTCAACATTGATGGTGAAGAAACGCCGTTTGTTGCTGGGGTGATGACCATCTTCGGGCACGGCAACGTGCTGGGGATAGGTCAGGCACTGGAAGAAAACCCAGGCCATCTGAAAGTCCATCAGGGTTGTAACGAACAAGGCATGGCGCATATTGCCACCGGCTTTGCGAAACAACATTGTCGCAGGCGAATCTATGCGGTGACTTCATCGGTCGGGCCAGGGGCTGCGAATATGGTGACCGCAGCGGCCACCGCTACCGCCAACCGTATTCCGTTGCTGTTGCTGCCGGGGGATATTTACGCCAGCCGCCAGCCCGATCCGGTATTGCAACAAATAGAACAGTTCCATGACCTGAGCCTGAGTACCAATGACTGCTTCCGTCCGGTGTCTCGCTACTGGGATCGGATCAATCGCCCTGAGCAATTGATGAGTGCGATGTTAAGCGCGATGCGAGTGCTCACTCATCCGGCGGAAACCGGTGCGGTCACCATCTGCCTGCCGCAAGATGTGCAGGGCGAAGTCTGGGATTATCCGGAAAGTTTCTTCGCGCGACGGGTTCATCTTATTGAACGTCGTCCACCGGATGAAACTCGCCTGCAAGCCGCGCTCGAACTGATTACCCGCAAACGCCGCCCGTTGGTTATCTGCGGTGGCGGTGTGCGCTATTCGGGGGCTCACGCGGTATTTAACCAGTTTATCGACAGCGTTCAGTTGCCGTTTGTCGAAACGCAGGCAGGCAAAGGAGCGATTGTCAGTGAACACCCACTTAACCTCGGTGGGGTGGGCGTCACCGGTGGTCTGGCGGCTAACCAACTGGCAGCGCAGGCAGATTTAGTGATTGGCGTCGGTACACGTTTGACCGATTTCACCACCGGCTCAAAATCGCTGTTTTGCCATCCTGACGTCGAATTCTTGCTGCTAAATGTGGCCGAGTTTGATGCTCTGAAACTGGATGCCACGCCGCTGGTGGCGGATGCACAAGTCGGGCTGGAGCGTTTAACCGTCGGGCTACGCACGCTGGATTATCAGTCGGCATGGCGCGATGAGCCTGTTAAAGCCAAAGCCGCGTGGCATGAAGAGTGCCAGCGGTTATGGACACGGCGCTGGCAGCCGCATGACAAGCCGGAAGTCTCCGGGCATCTGGATGCGCAGCTTGCCGAATACAGCGAGGTTCTCGGAACATGTCTGACACAAACGCGCGTACTCGGTCTGGTTAACCAGCACATCGAGGAAAACGCGATAGTCGTTGGTGCAGCAGGTTCATTGCCTGGCGATTTACAGCGTCTGTGGCAGGTCAAAACAGCGGATAGCTACCACCTGGAATACGGCTACTCCTGCATGGGTTACGAGATTGCCGCCGCAGTCGGGGCGAAGCTTGCGAAACCGAAGCAGCCGGTGTACGCCATGGTTGGGGACGGCTCGTATTTGATGCTGCATTCGGAACTACAAACCGCGGTACAGGAAGGCATCAAAATCACCATCTTGCTGTTTGATAACGCAGGATTCGGCTGTATCAACAACCTGCAAATGGGTCATGGAATGGGTAGTTTCGGCACAGAGAACCGCAGGCGTAACCCCGAAACCGGGCAACTTGACGGGCCGCTGGTTAAAGTCGATTTTGCGAAGAATGCCGAAAGTTACGGCTGCCGCGCCTGGCGAGTCAACGACGAACAAAGTTTGCTGGCCGCGCTGGAAGCTTCAGCTTTGCATCCAGGTCCGACACTACTGGACATCAAAGTGCTGCCAAAAACCATGACTCATGATTACGAAGCCTGGTGGCGTACAGGCGATGCGCAAACGGCATCTTCTGGCTCAGTGACGGATGCTGCCGCCAAAACGTTAGCGATGCTTAAACGCGCCCGTCAGTATTAATCTCAATCCTCACCCTTGAACATTCCGCTGGTATTGTAAGCGGAATGTTCATTTCATTTTTTGCCACGTTTTGCTCCTTTTCTGCTCCACTCCCTGCAATCAAGCTGAAACCCTCTCCCTTAAGTGATGCAATATTGTGCGATGTTGTGACTTTGATAACAAATCAGACCCATAAAATAGACAAAATGTTAACCCTGACTCAAAAATAGAATTTTCACTATTCATTAAAATGAAATAAATGTTTTATTTAAAGGGTCGTTAAATCAACTGTACGCATTGCCGGGGTCACCCCGGTACTTGACTCTAAAGCTATGCCAATATCGGGAGCCGCTATGTTTAACATTGCCTTACTGGGCGCAGGTCGCATCGGCCAGATCCACGCCGCCAATATTGCAGCCCACAAAGAGACCACCCTTTGGTCAGTTGTTGATCCGAACCAGGAAAACGCCAGCCGCATTGCCACGCTGTATCAGGCTCGCCAGCAGAGCGTAAGCGAAGCGATGGCCGACCCAAACGTCCACGCGGTGCTGATTGCCTCCGCCACTGACACGCACGCCGATTTAATTGAACTTGCCGCTTTCCACGGCAAAGCCATCTTCTGTGAAAAACCTGTCCACCTCGATTTGGCCCGCGTGCGTGACTGCCTGAAAGTGGTCAAAGAACGCGATGTGCCGCTATTCATCGGTTTTAACCGCCGCTTTGATCCTCAGTTTCGTCGCGTCAAAACCCAGGCCCAGCAAGGGCTGATTGGCAAACCTGAATCGCTGATGATTATTTCCCGCGACCCGTCGCCACCGCCTGCGGAATACGTGCGCGTTTCCGGTGGTATGTTCCGCGATATGACCATCCACGATTTCGACATGGCGCGTTTCATCATGGGTGAAGAGCCAGTGGCGATTTATGCCCAGGGCAGCAATCTGGTTGACCCGGCGATTGGCGAAGCGGGTGACATTGACACCGCTTTCATCGTGCTGAAGTACGCATCCGGCGCGCTTGCCACCATCGTCAATAGCCGCCGTTCGGCTTATGGCTACGATCAGCGCCTGGAATTGCACGGTTCAAACGGCTTGTTATGCGCGGGCAACATTCTGGAAAACCAGGTGCAGCATTTCGGTGCCAACGGCTGCAACAGCGCACTGCCTGAGCACTTCTTCCTGCAACGATACAAAGAGGCTTATGCCGCAGAGTGGCTGCATTTTGTCGCCATTTTACGTGGTGAAGCGAAGCCAGAGTGCAGCGGTGACGACGGTGAACGCGCGCTGTATCTGGCCGACAAGGCACTGGAATCCCTGCGTTGCCAGCGTGAAATAGCGTTGTAACTCCCGAACCCTACACACAAAGAGAGATAACAATGAAAAAAATTATTCTTGCTGCCCTCATCGCACTCGCTACCGCTCCGGCTTTCGCCGAAAACGAGCAAATTGTCTTTAGTACGCCAAACCTGGCGATGCCGTTTGAAGTGCATATGCAGCGCACTGCGGTAAAAGCCGCTAAAGAAATGGGCGTGCAGTTACAGGTGCTGGACAGCCAGGGCAGCTCACCTAAACAAGTGGCCGATCTTGAAAACGCCATTACGCGCGGCGCTCAGGGGTTTATCGTTTCACCCAACGACGTTAACGCGGTCTCCAGCGCAGTCAGTGAAATTCAGGATGCCAAACTTCCTGTCGTCACGCTCGACCGTACGGTCACCACCGAGAAAAAAGTGCCGCACTTTGGTGCCAATAACTATAAAGGCGGCCAGGCGGTGGCTGACTACGTGAAGTCGAAATTCCCCAATGGCGCGGAGATTATTCTGCTGACCGGCCAGCCAGGTTCTTCTTCCAACATTGAACGTACCAAAGGCATTCGCGACAGCCTGAAAGCCGGTGGCGATAAATACAAAATCGTCGCCGATCAGACCGGTAACTGGATGCGTTCCGAAGGGATGCGCATTGTAGAAAGCGTGCTGCCGTCACTGCCGAAAAAACCACAAGTCATTCTTTCTGCTAACGACGATATGGCGCTGGGTGCCATCGAAGCCCTTCAGGAACAAGGCGTGAAACCGGGCGAAATCATGGTCACCGGTTTTGATGCGGTGCCAGAAGCGCTGGCGCGTGTGCGCGATGGTTGGCTGCAAGTCACCGCCGATCAGCGTCCGGGCTACGCGGTGACCACCGCAATGAGCCAACTGGTTGCCAACATCCGCGAGAAAAAAGAGATCACCGGTGCCGATTACGCACCAACCATGATCACCAAAGAGAATCTCGATAAAGCTGAACGTATCGGCGAAGCCGGCAAATAGTATCCGTCATCTTTCAAGCTGCAGCTGTGTTGGCTGCCTTCCCGCACCACAGTCACATAGTTCGCTATGTTCCTGGGGATGCGCTCAGTTGCCGCCGTGCTGCAGCTTGAAATCTAAAGGATACCTGCGGAAAGAGGAGCAGTCTGATGTCGCAATCCTTATTGAAAGTCAGCGAACTGGCGAAAAGCTTTTCCGGCGTTTGGGCGCTGAGCAATGCACAGCTCACCGTCGGGCAGGGGGAAATCCATGCGCTGCTCGGCGAAAATGGCGCGGGTAAATCCACGCTGTTGAAGGCACTGGCGGGCGCACAGCCGCAAACTCGAGGTGAAATCTGGTTTAACGGTGAAACGCTGGCGGTGGACGAGTCGCCGGTGGCCCGTCAGCAAAAAGGCATTATCACGATTTATCAGGAGTTTAACCTGCTGCCGAATATGACGGTGGCGGAAAATATGTTTCTTGGGCGCGAACCACGCCGTCGCAATTTAATCGTCGATGCCAAAGCGGTAAACCAGGAAGCGCAGGTGATTCTTGATTATCTGCAACTCAACGTGGCACCGACCACAGCGGTGGCGCGCCTGAGCGTCGCCCAGCAACAGATGGTGGAAATTGCCCGTGCGTTAACCCTTAACGCCAAACTGATCATTATGGACGAACCTTCGGCGGCGCTGAGTGACAGTGAAGTCGAAAGCCTGCACCGCGTGGTGCGCGAACTAAAAGGCCGCGGCGTCAGCATTATTTACGTCACCCACCGCCTGCATGAAGTTTTCCAGCTTTGCGACCGTTTTACCGTGTTCCAGGACGGGCGCTACACCGGCTCCGGCGAAGTCGCAGGCACCAGTGTTGAACAAATTATTCGTCTGATGGTGGGGCGCGATGTGGTGTTTGACCGCCGTGACTCGAGCCTGACCCATCATGAAGATAAACCCATTCGCCTGTCCGTGAAGGGGTTAAGCCGTGAGAAACCGCCGCTTGATCCGCACGGCATCGCGCTTAAAGACATCAGTTTTCACGTGCACAGTGGCGAAGTTCTGGGGATTGCCGGGCTGGTGGGTGCAGGCCGTACCGAGGTGGCGCGTTGCCTGTTCGGTGCGGACAAATTCACCCAGGGAACTTTCGAGTTAGACGGCAAACCTTACCAGCCGCAAAACCCAATGTACGCGCTGGAGTGTGGCATTGCCCTGGTACCGGAAGACCGCAAAAAAGAGGGCGCGGTGCTGGGGTTATCGATTCGCGAAAACCTCACGCTATCAAGCCTGTCCTCGCTGCTGACCTGGCGCTATTTCGTCAGCCCGCGCAAAGAAGATGCGCTGATTGAAGCCTACCAAAAGGCGCTGCAAATCAAGATGGTCAACGCCGAACAGGAAGTGCGCAAGTTGTCCGGCGGCAATCAGCAAAAAGTGATTCTGGCGCGCTGCATGGCGCTCAACCCAAAAGTGCTGATTGTCGATGAACCGACGCGCGGTATCGACGTCGGCACTAAATCTGAAGTCCACCAGGTGCTGTTTGATATGGCTAAACAAGGCGTCGCGGTGATTGTTATCTCCTCAGACTTACCTGAAATCCTTGCGGTTTCCGACCGGATCATCACCCTCAGCGAAGGGCGGGTGACCGGCGAATTACACGGTGACGACGCTAACGAAGAACGGCTGATGACCCTGATGGCTATCAACCACCACGCTTTAAACGCCGCATAACGGGGGAGCCCATGACACAGATGATTTCCAAAACTCAGGCTCCGGCGAAGGGCGCATCGCGCTTTGATCCGATTGCCTTCTTTGAACGCTTTGGTGTGCTGATATTTATGATTCTGCTGCTGGTGTTCTTCCAGTTGCAAAACAGCAACTTCCTTAGCGAACGTAATATTTTCAACATCCTGACCGAAGTGTCGATCTACGGGATCATTGCCGTCGGCATGACCTTTGTGATCCTCACGGCGGGTATCGATCTCTCGGTGGGGTCGATTCTGGCGGTGTGCGCCATGACTGCCGCTTATGTGATTAAAGGCGACAACTTTACCACCGTGGATGCCGACGCATGGGGTGGTTTTAGCTGGTTGCTGGGGCTGGGGATTTGCCTCGCGATCGGCACGTTTATCGGTTTTCTGCATGGCCTTGGCGTCACGCGTCTGCGTCTGCCGCCGTTTATCGTCACGCTCGGTGGTATGA
>NZ_JAHWLU010000074.1:0-24919 GCF_022134725.1 Buttiauxella sp. S19-1 | reverse complement strand
TATCTATGCCTACCACCCTGTCATTTGATGACGCATTCATCACAGCGACCCGGAAAATGAACCATATAAAATAATTATTAATTTGAGATTCTTATGAATGAAAATAAATTATTAGGTCTTGCCTGGATATCACCTTATATAATCGGATTGTTTGTCTTTACCCTTTTCCCGTTTGTCTCTTCATTCCTGCTTAGCTTCACCGAATATGACTTAATGACCCCCCCCACATTTAACGGGATAGAAAATTACCGTTATATGCTGACCGACGATACGCTGTTCTGGAAATCTGTCGCGGTCACCATCACCTATGTATTTTTAACCGTTCCCTTAAAGCTGGCATTTGCACTAGGCGTCGCGTTTGTCCTGAATTTTAAACTTCGCGGTATTGGCTTTTTCCGCACGGCTTTTTACATCCCTTCGATTCTCGGCAGCTCCATTGCCATCGCGGTGCTGTGGCGGGCGCTTTTTTCCATCGATGGCCTGTTGAACAGTTTTCTCAGCCTGTTTGGCACAACACCGATCAACTGGTTTGGCGAGCCGCCGCTAGCCTTACTCTCTGTGACACTATTACAGGTGTGGCAGTTCGGCTCTTCAATGGTTATCTTCCTCGCAGCGCTGCAGAACGTTCCACAATCGCAATATGAAGCGGCCATGATTGACGGCGCAACCCGCTGGCAGATGTTCACCAAAGTAACGATCCCTCTAATTACCCCGGTGATTTTCTTTAACTTTATTATGCAGACCACTAATACCTTCCAGGAGTTTACCGCGCCATACGTCATTACAGACGGCGGGCCAACGTATTACACCTATCTGTTCTCGCTCTATATCTACGACACCGCATTTAAATACTTTGATATTGGTTACGCTGCGGCGCTGGCCTGGGCGCTGTTTATATTGGTCGCGCTCTTTGCCTGCTGTTTATTCAAGTCGTCGAAATACTGGGTGTTTTATTCCGCCGATAAGGGAGGCAAAAATGGTTAACCGTAGCGTTCGCTATTTTATCTTGCTGTTTATCGGGCTGCTGATGCTCTACCCGCTGGCGTGGATGTTTTCTGCCTCGCTCAAACCCAACAATGAAATATTCACCAACCTGAGCCTGTGGCCCTCAAACCTGACCTGGGACGGCTTTATCAACGGCTGGAAAACCGGCACCGAATATAACTTTGGTCATTACATGCTTAACACCTTTAAGTTCGTGATCCCAAAAGTGATCCTCACCATTATCTCTTCCACGGTGGTGGCCTACGGCTTCGCCCGATTCGAGATCCCGTGGAAGACATTCTGGTTCTCTGCCCTTATCGCCACCATGTTACTGCCAGGCACGGTGCTGCTCATCCCGCAGTACCTGATGTTTCGTGAAATGGGGATGCTTAACAGCTATTTGCCGCTGTATCTGCCTACCGCCTTCGCCACACAAGGCTTTTTTGTGTTCCTGCTCATCCAGTTTTTGCGCGGCGTGCCGCGTGATATGGAAGAGGCGGCGCAAATCGATGGCTGCAACTCAGCACAGGTGCTGTGGTATGTGGTCGTTCCCATTCTTAAACCCGCCATTATCTCCGTCGCACTATTTCAGTTTATGTGGTCGATGAACGACTTCCTGGGGCCATTGATCTACGTCTATAGCGTTGACAAATACCCCATCTCCCTGGCGCTGAAAATGTCGATAGACGTCAGCGAAGGGGCTCCGTGGAACGAAATACTCGCGATGTCGTGTATCGCGCTTATGCCCTCCATCATCGTCTTCTTCCTGGCACAGCGTTACTTCATCCAGGGCGTGACCAGTAGCGGTATTAAAGGTTAAGGGGAAAATATTGTGGCTGCAGTCACTTTCAAGAACGTGGAAAAAATCTATTCCAACGGGTTCAGAGCCGTCAACGGCATCGACCTGCATATCGCCGACGGCGAATTTATGGTGATTGTCGGGCCGTCCGGCTGCGCTAAATCCACGACTCTGCGAATGCTGGCCGGGTTAGAAACCGTCAGCGGAGGTGAAATTTATATTGGTGAAAAAATCGTCAATAACCTTGCACCTAAAGCGCGGGGTATCGCGATGGTATTCCAGAACTATGCGCTCTACCCGCATATGACGGTGCGCGAGAATCTGGCCTTCGGCCTGAAGCTCGCAAAGCTACCCAAAGAAAGAATCGCTCAGCAGGTGAATGAAGCGGCGAAAATACTCGAACTGGAAGAGCTGCTCGATAGCCTGCCGCGCCAGCTCTCCGGTGGTCAGGCCCAGCGTGTCGCCGTAGGGCGCGCCATCGTCAAAAAGCCGGATGTGTTTCTGTTCGATGAACCGCTTTCCAATCTTGATGCGAAGTTGCGCGCCTCCATGCGCATCCGAATTTCCGATCTCCACAAGCAACTGAAGCTGTCTGGCAGCCCGGCCACCACCGTTTATGTGACTCACGATCAGACGGAAGCGATGACCATGGGCGACAGGATCTGCGTGATGAAACAGGGCCATATCATGCAGGTTGATACCCCGGATAACCTCTATCACGCCCCGCTGAATATCTTTGTGGCGGGCTTTATCGGCGCGCCGGAAATGAACATCAAACCCACCAAAATCATTCGTAAAGAGGGTTTGCTTCACATCACGGTTGGCCAAAACACACTGGCGCTGAATGCCAGCCAACAGGAGAAAGTCGCCCCCTTTGTCGATAAAAACGTCTTTTTCGGTATTCGCCCTGAAGCGGTGATGGTGTCAGCGCAGCCGTTTGCCAGCGAAGGCGCGGAGGGAACGCTTATCCGTACTGAAAATATGGGGCACGAATTCTTTCTCTACCTCGCCGTCGCAGACGTCGAACTCACCGCCCGCGTCACCGCCGAAGAGGCAAAGACGATCATCGAGGGCGGGTTAAACTGTCCGGTTTGGTTCCGCTTCAACATGGAAGAATGCCATCTCTTTGACGCCGAAAGTGAAAAGAATATCTCTTTGTAATACAGGGCAATATCGCATTTTTTCGGGGATAGAGCCGTACGCAGTATTCTGACTAACAGGAGCATCGTATGCATTTTCAATGGACACCATCACAGGCGCAGGCCTGGCAGGAGCAGCACGGCTGGACGTGTGGATTCAACTATCTGCCGCGAACCAGCGTGAACTGGACGGAAATGTGGCAAGCCGACACCTTCGATCCACAAACCATCGATCAGGAACTGGGCTGGGCGCGGCGTCATGGCTATAACGCCCTGCGCACCAACCTGCCGTTTATCGTCTGGGAACACGATCGAGACGGGCTACTAAATCGCATCGACACTTTCCTCGAACTGGCGGCGAAACACCAGATTCAGGTGATGCTGACGCTGATGGACGATTGCGCCTTTTCCGGCGATGAGCCGTTCCTCGGCCCGCAAAAACCCCCTCGCCCAGGCGTGCATAACAGTCAGGCTGCGGCAAGCCCTGGGCGTGGAATTGTGATGGATCCCAGTCGCTGGCCAGCGGTGGAAGCCTATATCCGTGACGTCATTGAACGCTTTAAACACGATGAACGGGTCGCCATCTGGGATCTGTACAACGAACCGGGCAATCGTGGCATCAACGTGAGCGCCACCGAATCCGGGGAGGCCGACATCAGGATTGAGGAGTTCGCGCTGCAACGGATGATTAACGCCTTTCGCTGGGCCCGTGAGGTCGGCCCTTCTCAGCCGCTGACGGTTGCCGCATGGCATCTCGACATTGAAAGCAACACGTTGTTCGGGCATCCGATCGATAGCGCAGCGCTTCAGCTTTCAGACATCATCAGCTATCACGCCTATGTTCCCGCAAACTATCAGCTCACGGCATTGCACCACCTGTCACAACTCAATCGTCCTGTGCTTTGTACCGAGTGGCTGGCGCGGCATATGGACTGCACCTTCAGCGAGCAACTGCCGTTGTTCGCCGCTTATGACGCGGGTTGCTACCAGTGGGGATTGGTACAGGGTAAAACCCAAACCTGGATCCCCTGGACCGGCGTCAACAAAACACATCCCGATCCGCAATCGTTATGGTTTCACGATGTTCTAAACGATCGGGGAAATCCGTGGAACGAAGAAGAAATGCGCCTGGTTAGCCACTTAACGGCTTGCCAACATAAGAGAGCTCGCGGTTAATCACATTGAGGATGGAACCATGAAGACAGCACTTCTTTTTTTACTGGTCTGTTGCACGCTCGGCAATGCATCGCTGGCTTTCAGCAGCGAGCAAGTGGAACTGCGCTTCTCCTGGTGGGGCGGAAAATCCCGTAACGTCGCCACCCTGGAAGCCCTGAAGGCATTCGAAGTACGCTACCCCAGCATCAAAGTTAAAGCAGAATATACCGGTTGGGACGGCTATTCCTCTCGTGTCACCACGCAGCTCAACAGCGGCACGGAAGCAGATGTTATCCAGACTAACTGGAACTGGCTGACGCTGCTTTCCCGCACCGGAGATGGTTTCTACGATCTCAACAAAGTCAGTAAAGAGATCGGGCTAGAGCACTATTCCCCTGAGTCACTCGCCACCACCACGGTTAACGGCAAAGTGAATGCGATGCCCATTTCCAGCAATGTCATGTTGTTCTATTACAACGCACATACCTGGGAAAAAGCAGGCGTTCCATTCCCTACTACCTGGGATGAATTACGTGCTGCGGGTCAACAGTTTAAAGAGAAACTCGGCGATAACTATTTCCCTCTCGTTTTATCAGAACAAGATGCGCTGATGCTTGTGCGTTCTTACATGTACCAGAAGTACCAGAAAGAGATGATAGACGTTGAGAGTAAAACATTTGCCTGGAGTCATGAGGAGCTGGTTGAAGGGTTAACCTTTTACAAAAGCCTGATGGACGCGCATGTCGCCCCGAACATGAAGCAAATTGCTTCTTTCGGCAAAGGTATCAACTATGAAATGAAGCCCTGGATCAATGGCGAATGGGGTGGTGTTTATAACTGGAATGCGTTATATACCGCTGAAGCCGGGAACCTGATTCTTCCTGACAAATTGGTCATGGGCCCCTACCCGATGCTCCCTGGCGCGAAAGATGCCGGACAGTTTCGTAAAACCGCGCTGATGTATTCGATAAGTCGTCACACAAAGCATCCAAAAGAAGCCGCGTTGCTGCTCAATTTCCTGCTCAATGAAAAGGAAGGCGTGGTGCCTGTTGGCCTTGAACGTGGGGCACCATTGAGTCAAACCGGGGAAAAAGCACTGCGTGACGCCGGGATCTGGCAGGATAACGATCCTGTTATTCAGGGGCTCGCACAATCGGCAAAACTCCCTAATGCTTCGGCTACATTGCCACAACTGGAAGATGGGCAGTTTGTCACCCTGTTCGATAACGCCAGAGAAGCGATTGATTACGGTAAGAAAACCGTCGATCAAGCCGCGACAGAATTTGAACAGCAGGTGAACAGAATATTAAAACGCATCATGCGCTAAGGTGAAAGTTCACCCTCTTGTCAGCAGAAATCATGCCCGCTGACAGAGGGTGAGAGCGATCGCAGGACGGTTACCGGTCTACCCAGTCTCCGCTTTCAATGCGGGTTAATCCATCCACCTGCCGTTGGTAAACATACATCCATGCACTCCCGTAAGGTGTCTGAATTAGCTGACGTTTATACTCACCACCCTTGGTGCGCAAGGCATCGAGCTCGGAAAGTGTTGAAGCATCTATGCGATACACTTCGCCCACAACTGAACCTTCACCCGGCACAACTCCCGGATAATGGCCAAGATTGTATAAGGCGTAATTTTCGACATGATGATCCCCAAGCCACTGGGCGTTGGTCATCCAGTGGCTGTTACCTTGCTTGCGTCGTAAACTGCCGTAAACAAATATTCGCATTGCTAAAACTCAAACTGATAAAGCAGATCAAGTGCCTGATCGATACCAGACACAGCTTCCAGATACAACTTAGGCATCAGGCGATAGCGCAGTGTTAGTGTCGCCAACGAGTCAAAAATACCCACGCCATATTTTACCTGGAGACCTGGCAGTACGTAGCCACTGACCACCACTTGTGAGGAATCCCCCACCCCTGCGGTGTCCAGCGCCAGATTGCTTACGCCAAACGTCTCGCCGATTTTACCCACAACCTGACCACTTTGTGCAACCCCCAAACCGACAAGCATGGATGTCATCGCGTTGCCATCGTCACCAGAATTGTCTAAACCCTGGCCGCGAAGCAGGTAGGACAAGGCTTCTTGCTGTGACATGGCTGGGTCCGAAAATATTTCAGCTTTCGGTTCATCAGCCGTTCCTGTGACACGAACACCGGCAATAACGTCGTTTTCGGTAGATTCAGGGTTACGAATCGCCTCGATATTCAGCAATGGTTGATCCGGTGGCCCCGAGAACAGCAGGATGCCTTTGCGCACGATCAGATCCTGTCCGTAAGCGTGGAAGCGCCCTTCGGGAATGTTGATCTGCCCGTTAAGACCGAGCCCTTGCTTATCCTGAACCATTTTCAAATCGCCGTTCAAACGCGCTTTCAAACCAAACGCATCCAGGCGCACGTTATCACCAACGTGGATAACCAGATTACTGTTGATCGGAATACCCGCGGTTTGCGGTTTAATTGGCTTGAGGTTTTGATCCAGCATCACTTCGTCGCTGGAAACGCCGACCGAGCTTTCAGGCACGTCATGCACCACGATACGCGCCCAGGGAATATCGACGCGACCATCGAGTGTGAACAGGCTTGGCGTTGCCACAAACTCAACATCAGGCGAGACATCGAGGCGCACCATCGGTGGCACCGTAATGCGCACCTTATTGCCTTTCGCCGCCACACGCGCCCGCCAGTTGTCGATTTGCGTCCAGTCCGCGTCACCATTAAGCGCGATATCACCCTTTTTGGTGCGCACCGTCCCCACCAGCGTGGAATTGGTGCCGTTAAAGTTCATCGCCACCTGGCTTGGCTGCATATCAAACGGCATAAAGTTACCGTCGACATCGATGCCGTTCAGCTGCAATTGCCCGAACAGTTGCGGACGCTCGGCGTTACCCGCCAGGCGTAAATTCGCATTCAGCTTCCCGGCAGCTTTTTCCCCGCGTGAGAAAATCGAGTTGGCGATCGCCAAATCAAAGTTACGCATATTCACGTTACCGCCCAGATTACGGCGGCCTTGTGGATCGGTAATTTGCACCTGGCCATCAAACTGGCCGTTTTGCGCGACGCGGATCATCCAGCCAAGCTGCGCCTGGTTATTTTTCAGTTCCGCATTCAGATTCAGCGTATCAAACGCCACCAGCAGTGGGCTGTCGTTGACCACTTGTGTGACTTTCACGCCGTTGCCTTGCAGCGTGACGTTGCCTTGCGGCAACCCCTTAGATTCACTGTCCCAGCTCACATCCGCGCGGCCACTAAAGGTGCCCACGGCCTGGGTATCTTCCGGCATAAACGGTTTGAGCATCGCCAGATCAAAGCGATTCAGGTTGACGACAGCTCGCCCTTTCGCGCCCGCATCAATCGGTTGCGGCACGCAAAGCTCGGCATTCGGGTTAGTCCAGCAATGCGCACCAATATTGATCTTCTGTTCTTTATTGCGGTAATCGAGTGCCAGAGCGCGGTTAAGCGACCACGGGCCAACCGGCGTTTCAAAGCGCGTGTTGGTCAGGTTGCCGCGCCAGCGTTCTTCAGCACGAGAGAAACTGCCGCTTAAGTCGAGTTGTCCGGAAACCGGCTCGCCCTGAATCCGCAATTGCAACTGATGCTGTTTTTCAGAACCTTTTGCTACCAGCGTGGCGAGGTTGATGTCGACGCCTGGCTGGGAAACACGCTCGACACGCAGATCCAGGTTACCGGCGATTTGATCGGTGGATTTGACGTCACCTTTCAATAGAACCCGCGCAATGGACAGCTCCTGCCAGCGCAGATTATTCGCCGTGACATCCGCCAGCAATTGCGGGGCTTTGACATCACCACGGACTTTAATCGTCCCTTTCGCGGTGCCGCCCAGGCCTGGCAAAGCATTGTCGAGATTCGGCGCATCAATATTGGCATCCAGCGCCAGCTCTTTCGGCCCTAATTCCCCTTTAACATCAGCACTGTTTCGCCCAAGCTCAACTTGCAAGCCAGGGATTTTCCACTGCATGTAGCTGTTGCCTTTAAGCTTCCCGGCCACATTCACTTTGTTATTTTTGACGTTACCTGCGAGCTTCAGTTCTGACACATCCACCTGCCAGCTGCCGCCATACAAACTGCCGCTGGTTTTCACCAGGCCGTCAAGCTTTGCAGGCCAGTCAGGGAATTGCTTCGCGGTATTGATGCCATCGAGTTTTAGCTCGCCACGCCAGCTAATCGCTTTGCTCCAGTCAAGCACCGCTTTCAGATCGGTATTGCCTTGCAGCGCCGCGATGCGCAATTTGTCGAGCTTAAGCTGTTGTTCGTTGCCTTTGCTGTCGAGCGTGATAGTGGCAGGCGGGATTTGTTCGCCTTTCACATCGCTACGGAATGACAGCGCGTAATCGGTCATTTTGCCGCTGAATTTCAGTTTGAGATTGTCTGCCTGGTACTCTTTTTTACCGGTAAACGGCCAGTAAAGCTGCTTGCTGACCACTTCCAGATTGAGTGGCAAACCGGCCTCGGCAAGCTGGGTATGCGCGGTAAGTTCCATATCGACCGGTCCTGAAAGATTGACGCCAACTTTCAGCACATCCCGCAGCTCGCCGCCGATCTTCATTTTCACCTTTTCGCCTTTTATCGGATCGATGTTCAGCGTGGTGTTCAGGGTTAAATCTACCGGCCATTTATCGCGCAATTCCGCGCTACCGGTGGCGTTGACCTGGCCTTGCGAAGAGTCGACATCCAGCGCATCGAGCTTCAAAGAACCGTCGATACTGCTGACTTTCAACAACAGTCTGCTGACCAACAAATCGGTGTCGCCAGTCAGGCGCATTTGCGAGCCACGAAACTCCTGAATATTCAGATTCAGCGGCAAATGCACATCGGTCATTTCAGGTAAAACAGGCTTTTCAAACAGCTGCCTGAGCGTTTCACCCAGCGGTAATTCTTCCGGCTGCGGGTTCTGGATCTTCGGCTCAACTACCTCTTCTTGCGCCACTTTGGCGACTTTCGGCAGCGCAATCAGCAAGCCTTCAAGGTTGGTCGGCGTCAGCGTGACATTACGTTCCTGCCAGTTCAGGCCGGAGGTAAACTCCATCACCGAAACGGTGGTGTTATCAATTTTGAGATTGACGTTATTAAGCGCAAAACGACTCAGGGTGATGGGATACGGCGTGGTGAGATTGAGTGGGCCAGTGTCCTCTTCCTGAACAGGTGCTGACGGCGGCATTTTTTTGCTATCGACCACCACGTCGATATCTTTGAGTGAGAGATTATTCACGCACAAACTGCTGTCGCGCAGGCAGCCAAGTTTAACCGCCAGGTTAATTTCACCCGCCGTGACGTTGACGCCCGGCTGTTGGTAGCGCAGGCCTTTGATAGTCAGATTGCGCCAGCCGCCTGTGACGCTGGCAATATCCAGCCCAGGTACCCAACGGTTGGCGGCGTTAAATAAGACGTGTAGCCCAGTGGTAGTGCCCACCAGGAAGCCCACCGCCCCAATCAGCAGCACCACAAAAAATAACACCGCGAGGCTTATCTTCTTCCAACGACTCATAGTTCAGGCCCCAAACCGATGTAAAACTGTAAACCGTGTTCATCTTTATCGCCCACCGGAACGGCTAAATCGAGCTTGATTGGCCCAACCGGTGACTGCCAGCGCACACCGAACCCTGCGCCAGTTTTAAAGTTGCTCTTTTTAATGTCATCGACCGCTTCGCCGGAGTCGACAAACACCGCACCCCACCATTTCCCGGTCACGTTGTATTGATATTCCAGTGAACCGGTGACTAATTTTGAGGCACCCGTCAGTTCACCTTTGTCGTTCTCAGGGGAGATGGATTTGTAGGAATAACCGCGAATACTGCGGTCACCACCGGCAAAGAAGCGCAAGTCAGGTGGGACTTTGTCGAAGTCATTGGTTTCAATCCAACCGACGTTGCCACGCACCACAAAGCGGTGTTTTTCCTGCAAGGTTCGAATCCAGACTTGTTGTGCCTGAATCACCGCGAAGTCGACATCAGAACCCCACATGGTGTCGGAAACGTCTAGCGAATAACGCTGTGAATCACCCCAGGTGGGCATCAGGCCACCACGCGAGCGAGTACGGCTGAGGCTTAAACCCGGATAAAGCAGCATCGTGGTGTTGGTCACGTCTGCCTGAGTAAAGTGGTCGAGGCTCCAGCGCAGGTTGATGGCGTGCTGCCACCCGCTGGATAAATCCCAGAATCGTGAAACCGCAAGGGTGCTGGAATCGGACTTGGTATCGTTTAAATCCGTCGCTTTAAAGCCACCCTGCACCAGATAATATTGTTCCAGCGGGTTTTTGAGCAATGGCATTTTGTAGCTGAAATCAATGATTTGCTCAGGCGCAGAAAGGCTGATGCTGCTGGTCAGGCTGTGGCCGTAAGAGTTCATCCACGGTTTTTTCCACGACGCTTTGACGCGCGGCCCAACGTCGGTGGAATAACCCACACCGGTTTCAATGGTGTTTTCAGTTCTTGGGGAAACGACGCCCTGCAATGGCAATACTTTGGTTTTGCGAGCTTTGTCGAATTCCGGCGCCACCACCACCGAATTAAACCAGCCTGTCGCCGATAAGCGGCGGTTTAGCTCTGCCAAATCACTTGAGGTGTAGTAATCGCCCTCTTTAAAAGGCACCAGATTTTGCAGGTAATCTTCGCGAATTTGTGAGCCCTGGAAAGTCACGTCACCAAAACGGTAGCGCTCACCGCTGTTGTAATCGATGTCCCAGTACGCCCGGCGGCGCTCAAGGGAAACCCCGAGTTGGCTTTTGAGGAATTCACTGTCGAAGTAGCCTTTCCGTACCGCAATATTGGAAAGATCTTTTTTGAAGCTGTCGTAATCGTGGTGATTGAGAACGGTGCCAATTTTCGGGCGGTCGGCCAATAATGCAATGTAATCTTTATCGGTACGCGCACCGCCGCGCAGAATCACGTCAGTGCCGCCAATCAACACTGGCGGGCCGGGATCGACTTTGGCAATCAATACCTGTCGCCCTTTGGCCGGTGGTGGCCGCAGGTCAAATTCAATAGTTGGTTCGTAATATCCGAGCGCTTTCAAACCATTACGGATGGCGTCATCCACACGCGCGCGAAAACGCCGGTCCGGCGTCACTTCATCACTTTGGATGGTAGAAAGTTGCGCACGAACGTTTTTTTGTAGCTCGCCGCTTAACCCATCAACCTGTAAACGCACGTTGGCAGCTCCCGCCCACGTGCTTACCAGGCACAAACAGGCCGAGCAAAATATACGGATTTGTGGCACGTTTTCTCCTGAATATCCTTGTTCCCACCCCTGGAAGGAAACGTTATCGCCGCCTTAGGCTTAACAAAATTACAACAATTAGGGTTGAAAACTGCACAATAACCCAAATAATTCTTATATGTACTGTAGTCTCATAATGCTGGGTTATTGTCTGAAATAACTCGCCGCGTTACAACCGCTTGACGGTTGTTACTAAATTTTACCGATATCGGGAGAGCATGACTGATGAAATTATTTGAGAAAAACCATCCCGTGACCCAGTCTGAAGCGTTGCCAGGCCGCAACACCCCGATGCCGATCGCCGCTTTACATGCAGTTAACGAGCATTCCATGACAAATGTACCAGATGGGATGGAAATCGCTTATTTTGCGATGGGTTGTTTCTGGGGCGTTGAACGTTTGTTCTGGCAACTGCCGGGGGTTTATAGCACCGCCGCAGGTTACGCTGGCGGCTTTACGCCCAATCCAACTTACCGTGAAGTATGTAGCGGGATGACGGGCCACACCGAAGCGGTGCGCGTGGTGTACGACCCACAAGTCATCAGCTATGAGCAATTGCTGCAACTGTTCTGGGAAAATCACGATCCGGCTCAGGGCATGCGCCAGGGCGGTGATGTCGGTACCCAATATCGCTCGGCGATTTACCCCCTCACACCTGAGCAAGATGCTGCCGCCCGCGCCAGTTTTGAGCGTTTCCAGGACGCTATGGCATTGGCTGGTGATGAGCGCCGCGTCACAACTGAAATTGCCAACGCCGGTCCGTTCTACTATGCCGAAGACGACCACCAGCAATATCTGCATAAAAACCCGTATGGCTATTGCGGCATTGGTGGCATTGGTGTCTGTTTACCGCCGCAAGCTTAAGCGTGCTCCCGCGGGATTGAGCGGGTAGTGCGGATCACCGAATCACGCACCAGCAAACGCCCCTGCAGCATCAGGTTGAATACTGGGGTGTGGGGGCGAGTAATGCGGTTTTGTAATAAATGCACCGCTTCAATGCCCAATTCACGACAAGGCACCTGAATTGCCGTTAATGCGGGGCTAAAGGGCTCGGAGAGTGTCCAGCTAAAGTCGGTGACCATCAGCGAAACGTCCTGCGCGACAGTAAGGTTACGGCGCTGCAAGACTTGTTGCGCCCCTTTTGCCATAAATACCCCAGCGCAAAGAATGGCCGTCGGCCATTGTTCCTGGGAATGTTGTGAAAACCAGCGTTCCAGCGCCGCTTCTGATTCCACCGCGCCAAATCCTTCCGTCACCACCAAATTGAGAGCTTCATCGAATGGAGCATGGAAGTAACGCGCCGCTTCTTTGACCCCTTCCAGGCGGCTCACCATAGTGTCGCGCCGCAGGCTGGTCAGACACAGCAGGCGCCGATGCCCCTGTTGATAAAGATGACGAGCGGCACTAAAACCGATGGCCCGATGGTCTGGCGAGACGTTATCCAGAAGCATTTCCCGGTCGGTGGTATTAATAAGAATGCAGGGTTTGTTTAGTGTGGCGGCGAGTTTATGAATGGTTGGGTCGTCCACGCCAATAATGATCATCGCGTTAATATTGCTGTCGCTGGCTTTTTTAAGAAACAACTTCAAATCTGCCTGCTGCTCTTCCAGCCCACAATAACGGATATAAATATCATGCGGAGCAATAGCTTCGACGATGCCTTTGATGACTTCATTATAAAATGTGTCATCACGGCTATTAAAAGCACGGTCCGGGGCAAATATAATCACACCGTTAATTAATAAACGCCCACTGATAAGTTCATCTAATACACCAAACTCCTGAGCACTACGCAGTATAGCGCTACGCGCCTGTGGGCTGGTGTTCGATTTCCCGGCTAAAACTCTTGAAACCGTACTGACAGAATATCCTGTCATTACGGCTATTTGTTGCATCTTTAATTTACCTGCCATTTTGTGATCCCTGACACAATGCATCCATGCAAATATTATCACGGATATTCCTTTGTTTTTAAAAGATAAATATTAAAAACAAGACAGATAATTACTTAAGCTGCGAATATTATCACAAAATCCGTTTGCTGAGATTCGGGCAGTTTCTTACTGTAGCGCCAATTAACATCCAGGTGAGAAATGCACAATGAAAAAGACTCTCTTTAAAGGTTCCGTTATTAGCTGTGCCCTCGCTCTTTTGACGAGTTATTCTGCACACGCTATTACGTTAAAAGTCGCAGATAACCATCTCGCTATCGATTCGACCGTTTTAGCGCTCAAATCTATGAACGACGAATTAAAAAAAACCACTAATGGCGAAGTGAAATTACGTATTTTTGCCAACGGTGCGCTGGGCGATGAAACTCAGGTTTTACAGGATGTGCAGAAAGGGACCGTCGATATGGCGCGTGTTTCTGTTTCTAACCTGCAATCGTTCAATGACAAGTTTTCGATTCTTTCCATGCCGTATCTGTTCCCCAGCAACGAAGCTTATCTGAAGTTCAGCCTCAGCCCGTTGGCTGATACTTTCTACGCCTACCCAGAATCCAGCGGTATTAAAGGGCTGACGTTCTATACCAGCTCGTTCCGTTCGTTCTATACCCGCGATAAAGGCATCGAAAAACCCGCAGATTTAAAAGGCGTCAAAATTCGCGTCATGGCCGACCCAACCGTACTGAATATGATGAAACGCCTGGGCGCAACCGCCACACCGCTGCCGTACAGCGAAGTCTTCGGTGCCATGCAGCAGGGTGTGGTCGATGGCGCAGAAAATGCCGTTTCGACGCTAACGGATGCCCGCCATGGCGAAATGATGAAAGCCTACTCTTTTGATGAACATACGCTGGTGCCTGACATTGTGGTTATCAGCAGCAAAACGTGGGCAAAACTGACGCCAGATCAACAGGTAAAACTGAAACAAGCCGCACTGAACTCCGCCGTAATGCAGACCGAAGAGCAGGCAAAAGTACAGGCGAAAGCGAAGAAAGATGCCGAAGCGATGGGCGTGAAATTCTACTACCCAGAGAAAAAAGCCTTCCAGGATTTAGTGGAACCGATGTACGCCGAGCTTCCCGCCGACAAAATGCAGCAAGTAACCGAAATCCGTAATTCAATGCAATAAAAGCAATTAGCCTGTAAAGCCAGACGGCTGGCTTTACAGGGCGAGCTTTTCCGGAGTACTTCATGAACCTTCAAACCTTTAAGTCATACCTTGATAAAGGTATCGGGCTGCTGGTGGCGTGCCTGCTCACTGCCTTGTGCCTGATTGCGATGTGGCAGGTTTTTACCCGCTATATCCTTAACGACCCCAGCACTTATACCGAAGAATTACTGCGTTACATTATGATTTGGATGGGTTTTTTAGGGGCAGTTTGCTGCTTCTCTTCCCAGCGCCATTTAGCTCTGACGCTGCTGGAATCGAAACTCAATATCCGCCTGCGTGTAAAGCTAAATACTCTGCATCACGTGATTATTATGGTTTCCATTTTCTTCGTCATGATCCTCGGCGGCTGGCAATTTATGCTCGAAGGCATGGGTCAACGCTCCAGTACGCTGGGCATTCCAATGGGTTGGATCCACGCCATTATTCCTTTGAGCGGCGTGCTTATTATTTTGCTGGAAATCATCAATATCATCAGCAATTGCCAGGGAAAGAATGCCCATGATTGATTCCGAAATTCTCATCGCCTGCAGCATGCTACTGGGCAGCTTTATTTTCTTTTTAGTGCTCGGATTACCGGTGGCGATTGCCATTATGGTGTCGTCGATTTTCACGCTGATTTTCAGCATGTCGGTGGGGGATATTCTCTATTCCGGTAGTCAGAAAATGTTTACCGGCATCAACAACTTTGGCCTGTTAGCGGCACCGTTCTTTATTCTTTCCGGTAACTTAATGAATAAAGGTGGGATAGCCCGACGGCTGGTTAACTTAGCGATGCTGCTTGGCGGGCGCATTCCTGGCTCGCTGGCGCATGCCAACGTTATCAGTAATATGCTGTTTGGAAGTGTGTGCGGTTCCTCCGTTGCCGCCGCTTCTGCGGTCGGTGGTTTTATGGGGCCGCTGCAAAAAGAGAAAAACTACGATCCGTACTTCTCCGCCGCCGTTAACATTGCTTCAGCACCTACCGGTTTGCTTATTCCCCCAACCGGTTTGTTTATTGTCTTCTCATTAATGACCGGGACGTCGGTAGCAACGTTGTTTGTTGCCGGTTATGTGCCGGGGATTTTAATGGGCCTCGGTGTGATGTTTTATGCGTGGATCTATGCCAAAAAACATAACTATCCGGTAGAAGATAAAGTGCCGTTAAAACAGGCGCTGCGTATTGTTTTTGATGCCATTCCTAGCCTGTTAATGATTGTGGTGGTGATTGGCGGAATTATTGTTGGCATATTCACCGCGACCGAAGGCGGCGTCATCTCGGTTTTCTACGGGCTTATTCTTTCGCTGTGTTATGGCACCATTAAGCCGAAAGATTTACCGGCAATTATGATCGAGTCGGCGATTATTTCCGGCATGATTTTATTCCTGATTGCCGCTTCGTCGTTTATGTCGTGGGCGATGACCTGGCTGTCTATTCCGGATACCGTCAGCGAACTGCTGCTGTCTGTTTCGGAAAACCCGATTATTATCTTGCTGATCATGAACTTACTATTGGTGATTGTCGGCACCTTTATGGATATCAGCCCGGCATTACTGATTTTCACACCGATCTTTTTCCCGATTACACAAAGCATAGGCATGGACCCGATTCACTTCGGCGTGATGCTGGTCTTTAACTTGTGTATCGGCAATATCACACCGCCGGTGGGCAGCGCCTTATTTGTGGGTTGCAGCATCGCCAATGTGCCGATGGAAAAAGTCATTAAACCGTTATTACCGATCTTCGCCATCGAATTTATTTTATTGCTGGTGGTGACTTATATTCCTGAAATTTCATTATTCCTTCCCCATTTATTTGGCATGAGCTAAGAGGTTTATCTGATGCACCAATTTACTTTATCTGCCTTTGCAGATGAGATTTCGCCGTGGCTGGAAACACAAATGGATGTGCTGGATAAATTCAATATCCGCCATATCGAGATGCGCGGCGTGAATGACCGCCCGCTGGTAGAACACACCTTAGATGAAATGAAATTAATTAAACAACGCCTGGATGAGCGCGGCTTTGCTATTTCCTCTGTCGGTTCGCCCATTGGCAAAATTGGCCTCGATGAAGATTTTGACGCGCATCTTGACCTGTTTCGTCACACCTTAAAAATCGCCAAAATTCTTGAAGCGCCATACATCCGCATGTTCAGCTTCTGGATGCCGAAAGATGAAGATCCGCAGCAATACTGGCCGGAAGTGTTGCACCGCTGGCAGCAACTGGTTGCCGCCGCCGAAGGCTATGACGTCACGCTACTGCACGAAAACGAAAAAGACATTTTCGGTGATACCGCCGAACGTTGCCTGCAACTGCTGGAAGCGCTGAATACGCCGAAAGTCAAAGCGGTTTTCGACCCGGCAAACTTTGTGCAGTGCGGCGTCACTCCATTCCCGGATGCGTTTACGCTGCTGCGCAAACACGTCGTCTATATCCATATTAAAGACGCTCTTTTCGCCACGGGCGATGTCATGCCTGCGGACCTGGGTGACGGGCGCATCGGCGATATGCTGGCAGAACTGGCAGCCTGCGGTTACCAGGGATTCTTGTCCCTTGAGCCCCATCTGGCCGATTTCAGCGGTTTCAAAGCATTAGAAAATAGCGCGATAACCAGTGACAAAATGGACCATGGTGAAGCCGCATTTACCTGCGCGGTGAACGCACTGAATAGCGTCATTAATGAGCGAGGCCTGTAACATGGAAAAAGTACGCTTTGGCATTATTGGAGTTGGCAATATGGGCACCGTTCACGCCCGTTATTTGCTGGCAGGTACGGTGAAAGAAGCGGTTCTTAGCGCCGTTTGCGATAACAATCCGCAAAAGCATGAGGCGATTCGTCAGGTGGTTGGGGAAAATATCCCGCTGTTTAGTGACGCAGAAGAAATGCTGCAAAGTGGGCTTATCGACGCGGTATTAATCGTCACGCCCCACTACGACCACCCGGCGCTGGCCATGTTGGCGATGCGCAACGGCATTCATACTTTGTGCGAAAAGCCCGCAGGCGTCTACACCGCGCAAGTGCGTGAAATGAATGAATGCGCGCAGCAGTGCGATGTACTTTTCGGTCTGATGTACAACCAGCGCCCTAACCCGCTGTACCAGAAAGTAAAAGACCTTATCGACAGCGGCGAGCTGGGTGAAATCCGCCGCTCAAACTGGATCATTACTAACTGGTATCGCTCGCAAAGCTATTACGATTCCGGAAGCTGGCGCGCCACCTGGAAAGGCGAAGGCGGCGGTGTGCTGCTAAACCAGGACCCGCATCAACTGGATTTGTGGCAGTGGCTGGTGGGGATGCCGGTTCGCCTGCGCGCTTTTTGCCAGTTTGGTAAACATCGCAAGATTGAAGTGGAAGATGAAGTGACCGCTTACGCGGAATACGCCAACGGCGCGACCGGCGTGTTTATTACCACCGTGGCAGAAACCCCCGGCACCAACCGCCTGGAGATTATCGGTGATAAAGGCAAAGTGGTGGTTGAGGAAGGCAAGCTTCGCTACTGGCGTTTGCGGGAATCCGAAACCGAGTTCAACGCCCGCTGGACCGGCGGATTTGGCGAACCGGAGTGCTGGGAAGTGCTGATCTCTACCGCGTCTGAATGCAGTGAACATCATGTGATTACCCGCAACTTCTGCGCCGCCGTGCTGCGTGGCGAGCCGCTCATCGCACCGGGTGAAGAAGGGATTCGCGGGCTGACGATTTCCAACGCCATGCACCTTTCAAGCTGGACCGACGGTTGGGTAACATTGCCACTCGACGAAGAGCTGTACAAGACACTGCTTGACGAGCGGATTACGCAGTCTGTTGAAAAACAGACCGAAAGCAAAACCCTCGACGCCAGCGGTACCTGGTAACACAGTCACCAAACGCGGGTATCCGTTCTGGTTGCCCGCTCATTCCCCCTTCACATCAGACTGTACAAACCGTTACCCGCGTTCCGTTTACGAATAATTGCTGGCCGTGATATGTTATATGGTAACAATAAACCTCAATGACACAGCCCTCCCAAATGACTGAACCCACCAAACGCTCGCCGTTTAGCTCCCAGGCGCGTGACTCTCTCGCCCCCGCGCAAGCCAGGCTGACCGGCAGATTGGTCGGCGGATTAAGCGCCGCGATCTTCCTGATGATTTTAGTGGCGCTGGTTGTCAGTATGTTCGAGTCATCTTCCCGCTGGCCGGTGCTATTAAGCAGCAATGCCGCAGCCCTGATTTTGCTGGCGATCTCTTTATTTAATGCGCAGCGGATTTGCCAGTGGCGCGCCGGGAAGTTCGCCCCCGTGCCAGAACCTGAAGCACAAACCGAACCCGCTCCCCCGCCGACCATTTACCAGCGGCTTGGGGCGCTGATTCCTGTCAATTTCAGCCGTATCAATGCGTTGCTTAAGAGTGATGGCATTTGGCTCGCTTCGATGGCGCTGTTTGTGTTGTTTGTCGCGCAAGTGGGTTTTGCCACGCAATACCTGGCGCTGGATGAAGGCAACTTGCGCTGGGTGGCGGTTGGGATAATTACCACGGCGATGTTTACCACGCTGGTGGCTGAACGCCATCTGGCGGCCACCGTCGATGAAGCCTGGCCGGAAGCAAAATTTATTGCGCCGCTATTACGCCTGGCTCTGGCGGTGCAATGTCTCACCCTGATCGCGCTAATTTTCCCGGCGGCTAACCTCCCGTTACTGGTCGATCTCCCTGCCATGCTGGTGATTCTGGTCGCGCTTGAGTTCCTGCTGCGCGGCCTGTTTTCCCTGTTTACTCCGCCAAAAGAAGCAGATAGCGAACCGGATTTCCTCGCCAAAAGCCAACTGGCCGCGCAGCTCGTTTGGCCGCCTCGCCCGCTGCTTTTTTTACAGCGCGAGCTGCATCAACACTTTGGGATAGATTTGCGCCAGCTGTGGGCGTTTACCGTGTTGCGGCGGGCTTTTTTACCGGTGCTGACGGTGATGCTGATTTGCGGCTGGTTGCTGACCGGCTTGCAGCAAATTTCTGCCACGCAGCGTGGAATTTACGAACGCTTTGGTAAGCCGGTAAAAGTGTTGTCATCCGGCCTGCATTACGGGCTGCCGTGGCCATTCGGGCAAGTGGTGCTGACGGAAAATGGCCAGGTGCACGAGTTAGCCACAGGTGAAGAACCCGGCACCACCGCGGAACCATTGACCAGCGCCGAAGGTGAAGCACCGCAAAGTGCCGATCGCCTGTGGGACGCGGTGCATAGTTTTGATAAAGCACAGATTATTGCCAGCCAAAGTGGTAGCCAGCAGAGCCTGCAAATCATTAATAGCGATGTGCGTTTTATGTGGCGCATCGGCCTGACCGACAACGCGGCGCTGGCAGCCACTTACAACAGTGCCAATCTGCCAGAACTGATTCGCAGCGCTGCCAACCAGGTGCTGGTGCATCAGTTTTCCTCTCAGACGCTTGAGCAGTTATTGGCTGAGCAACGCATCGCCTTAGCCAGCCAGATTAACCGCGCGGTGCAGCAAAAACTCGATAGCCTGCAGTCCGGCGTCGAACTGTTATCGACCGTGGTCGAAGCCATCCATCCACCCGCTGGTGCAGCGGATGCTTTTCATGGCGTACAGGCGGCACAAATTTCTGCCCAGGCGCTGATTTCCCGTGAACGCGGGCACGCGGCGGAACTGGCGGCCAGCGCACAAACCACCGCGACCACCCGCCAAAATCAGGCACAGATGAATGCCAGCGATGTGACCAGCAAAGCACAAGCCACAGCGGTGCGTTTCGCCGCCCAAAAACAGGCGGTGGCGCAGTCGGGTCAGGTGTTTATTGATGAATTATGGTACAGCCAGCTGCACCAGACGCTCGGCCACAGCCCGCTGTTAATTATCGACCAGCGTATTGGCGCGGGCTCGCCACCGACTATCGACCTGCGCGAGTTTCCTTCATTGAACGATGCAGCACGGCGCGATGCGCCATCCAAACCGACACAGGAGTCTTCCCGTTGAGCCATTCACATCATCATGGTTGCGGTTGCCATCACAGCCATCACCCCGATGCACCCAAAACCAAAGCCTGGAAGCGTATTGCGGGTGCGGGATTGCTGGTTGCTTTGCTGGTCGCGGCGGCAAGCCTGGTGCAGGTGCGCTCTGGCGAATCGCTGATCATTACTCGCTTCGGTAACCCGGTGCGCGTGCTGCTCAACCCTGGGCTGGCGTGGCGCTTACCCGCACCGTTTGAGATGGCGACCGCTGTGGATTTACGGCTGCGTACCACATCGAGCGGGTTACAGGATGTTGGTACGCGTGACGGGTTGCGGATCATCGTGCAGTCTTATGCGGTCTGGCAGGTTGATAACACGCCGCAACATGTGCAGCGCTTTATGCGCGCGGTGCAAAACCAGCCCGATGAAGCGGCACGGCAAATCCGCGCTTATTTAGGTTCAGCGCTGGAAACCACC
Organism: Buttiauxella sp. S19-1; assembly: GCF_022134725.1. Taxonomy (NCBI): domain Bacteria; kingdom Pseudomonadati; phylum Pseudomonadota; class Gammaproteobacteria; order Enterobacterales; family Enterobacteriaceae; genus Buttiauxella; species Buttiauxella sp. S19-1. The sequence continues at coordinate 4,094 of NZ_JAHWLU010000074.1, read as the reverse complement.
GCCAGCGGTTTTAGCCTCGCGCAACTGGTCAATACCGATAGCCAGCAAGTGCAACTGAACCAGTTTGAAAGCCATTTGCAGGCGCAAATCAGCCAGCCGCTGCTCGAAAGTTACGGCATCCGTTTAGTGCAAGTTGGCACTGAACGCCTGACATTACCGGCGGTCACGCTTAACGCGACAGTCGACCGGATGCGTGCCGAACGCGAAACCATTGCCACCGAGCGCACCGCCGAAGGCAAACGCGCTGCCGCAGAAATCCGCTCGGCAGCAGAACGGGATGCTCGCATTGTTGAAGCTCAGGCGCAGGTTCAGGCGGCAGATATTGAAGCGCAGTCTCAGGTGCAAGCCGCTGAAATTTATGGCAAGGCGTATGCCAGCTCGCCTCAGCTTTACAGCCTGTTGCGCCAGCTTGATGCGCTCAGTGGCGTGGTGAATTCCAGCACTCGCCTGGTGTTACGCACCGATGCCGCGCCGTTCCACCTGTTAGTTGAAGGGCCGAAACTGGATAAAACCCATGAGTGAGCATCAGGTTAATAAACCCGCTGGCCCGTGGACGCAATCCATACGCCTTGCCTTTTATGCGCTGTATGCGCTGACGTTGCTGGCTGCGGCGTCGTGGTTGTTCTCGAACATCCGCCAAATCCCCGCCGACAGCCGCGCGGTGGTGCTGCACTTTGGCGCACAGCAGCGCGTGGATGAAGCGGGTTTGTTGTTAACCTGGCCGAAGCCGATTGACGATGTGGTGATGGTTCCTGCGCCCGACCGCGTTATCGAACATCACGTGACCGCACTGTTACGCTCAGCCGATGCGCAGCGCGGCGATGACAGCAGCGATGCGCTGGCGGGTTCCGGTTACTTGTTAACCGGCGATGCGGGCGTGGTGCAACTGGATATCAGCGTGTTTTATCGTGTGGTCACACCAATGGCTTATGTCTTGCAGGGCGAGCATGTGATGCCAGCACTCGACCGCCTGGTACAGCGCGCAGCCATTGCCGTTTGTGCCTCGCGGGATTTGGATACAATTCTGGTGGCGCGGCCAGAAATGGTCAGCGGCGATTCGAATGTCGCCCAACAGCGCGAACGCCTGCGTGCCGATGTGCAGCACAATATCGAACAGAATCTGCAACGCCTGGCGCTGGCGGGCAGCCCACTTGGTATTACGCTTGAGCGCGTAACCGTGCAATCAACTTTGCCGGAAACCACCGTCACCGCCTTCAACGCGGTATTAACCGCCAGCCAGCAAGCGTCACAAGCGATTGCCAACGCAAATACCGACGCTTCGTTAATACGCCAGAAATCGACACAGCTTGCCGACCAGCTACGCCAAACCGCACAAGCACAGGCACAAGAAAAAGTGGCGAAAGCGCAGTCTGACACCGCGTTGGTCAACCGCCTGGCCGGTAGCCATAACGATCCGGATTTGTTAGCGCGAGTGTACCGCGAACGCATTGCGGCGATTCTGGCGCAGGCCGAATCGGTGGTCACCGTATCCCCCCAGGATGATGCCAATTTGATCCTGCAAGCGGCCGGGAAAAAGGAACCGTCTAAACCATGACAACTCATTCAGTGAACCCCGGCAGCGCGCTGTCGCATCAAGAACAACGACAAATCACCCGCCAGTTAATCCTCGCGCTGGTCGCCAGCGGCACGCTCATTTTGGGTTTGCTGTGGCGCTGGATGGCACCGGAGCAAATCGCCGTAGCCGACATTTTATTAGGCTGCGCCTCGTTAATGGTCGCCATCCCCGTCTTGCGCCACGCCTTTTACAGCCTGCGTTACCCGAGCTTGCACGGCATCACCGATCAGCTGGTAGCACTCGCGCTGATCGGTTCGTGGGCAACCGGAGATTTACTCACCGCCGCACTGTTACCGCTGATTATGATCGTCGGCCATATTCTTGAGGAGCGCAGCGTAATTGGCTCGCAGGAAGCGATTGAATCACTGAGTAAACTGACGCGCAGCCGGGCGCGACGTTTTGATGCCGAGGGGCATTTGCATGACGTCGATAACCATCAACTGGTGGCGGGCGATATTGTAGAAGTGCGCGCGGGCGACCGCTTGCCTGCCGACGGACGCGTGCTGGAAGGCCAGGCGAGCCTCGATACCGCGCCGATTACCGGTGAATCGGTGCCGCTGGAAGTGACACCGGGCATGGAGGTGTATGGCGGTGCGATAAATCTCGACGGGCGGTTGCGTATCGAAGTCACGCGCACCGGAGAAACCTCAACGCTTGGGCGCGTGATTGCCCTGATGCAAAGTGCCGAGCAAGCCAGCCCGCCAATTACCCGTTTGCTTGAACGCCACGCGGCGCGTTATCTGCTGCTGGTGTTGTTAATCGCTGCCAGCACCTGGTTTTTGACGCAAAACGCTCAGGCGATGTTAGCGGTGTTAGTTGCCGCTTGCCCGTGTGCGCTGGTGCTTTCCGCGCCCGCGACCTCCATTGCTGGGCTTACCGTCGCAGCACGCCACGGTATTTTAATCCGTGGTGCGGCCTTCCTCGAAGAACTCGCCGAACTGAACGCGGTGATCATCGATAAAACCGGCACGCTGACGCACGGCAAACTGCAACTTCATGAGTTACGCCCGCAAGCAGGAGAATCACCGGAAATGATCTCTGCTCTGGCGGCAAGTCTTGGCGCAACCAGCAACCATCCGGTCAGCCGCGCGCTGGTGAATATCGCCCCGCAAAGCGCATGGCCGCAGCTTGAAAATGTTTATGAACATCAAGGATTAGGCGTATCAGCGACGACAAGTTCGGGCAAAGCGTTTCTCGGCAGGCATGAGCTTTTAAAAACGCAGCTGGCTGATTTACCCGAAGAACCACCACACGATGGGCCGATTGTCGGGCTGGTGCTGGCAGGCCGCTTCCGTGGCTGGATTTTACTGGCAGACAGCCTACGTGACGAAGCGGCCAGCGCGATGGCAGAACTGCGTGAACTGGGCTTGAATCAGCAATTATTACTGACCGGCGACCGCCAGGCTGTGGCAGAACGCATCGCCAAAAAGGTCGGCATCAATGACGTGATCGCCGGAGCGCTGCCCGCCGATAAACTGCAACAGGTCAGCACGCAAATCGACAACGGCTTCCGGCCCATGGTGGTCGGTGATGGCATCAACGATTCACTGGCACTCAAAGCGGGCGTAGTCGGCGTGGCGATGGGCGCTGGCGGCTCGGATATCGCTATGGCATCCGCCGATATCGTGTTGATTGGCGGTGACTTACGCCGCCTGAGAACCTGCGTGCGCTTAAGCCGCCTGTGCCGCCGCACGCTGCAAGTGAACGTGCTGATTGGCCTGGGCTGGACAGTGGTGATTGTTGCCGCCGCCGCTTTCGGCTGGCTCGGCGCATCCGGCGCGGTGATTGCCGCCATTCTGCATAATATGAGTACGTTGCTGGTGCTGGGCAATGCCGGGCGGATATTAAGGTTTGAAGAAAAATTAAGCGGGTGATGGAAATTGGCGTTGGCAGTTGTAGGATGGCTAAGCGACTAGCGTCATCCACCATTTACACCGGTTCCGGCGGGGGCGCTACGCTTGCCCGCCCTACGAAAACGGTTTGTAACCTGTATCAGTAGTTGTAGGGTGGATAAGCGACTAGCGTCATCCACCATTTGCACCGGTTCCGGCGGGGGCGCTACGCTTGCCCGCCCTACGAAAACGGTTTGTAACCTGTATCAGTAGTTGTAGGGTGGATAAGCGACTAGCGTCATCCACCATTTGCACAGGTTCCGGCGGGGGCGCTGCGCTTGCCCGCCCTACGAAAGCGGTTTGTAACTTGTATCAGTAGTTGTAGGGTGGATAAGCGACTAGCGTCATCCACCATTTGCACCGGTTCCGGCGGGGGCGCTGCGCTTACCCGCCCTACGAAAGAGGTTATGTGACCTGTATCAATAGTTGTAGGGTGGATAAGCGACTAGCGTCATCCACCATTTGCACCGGTTCCGGCGGGAGCGCTGCACTTACCCGCCCTTGTATCTTGAACCGGTAGCTGGTTAGCTACCGGTTACATGAAACGGAGGAAGCTTGTATCCGACCTGAAGACCTCGATCTTCCGACGTAGCTTAAGCCCTCCGTTTCACCTTTCACGCCACTCA
>NZ_JAHWLU010000073.1:0-25444 GCF_022134725.1 Buttiauxella sp. S19-1 | reverse complement strand
ACCAACTAAGACGCTGAAGTTTAGCGCAATGATGAAAATCATTTGGGTACTAAAGAAGTTTACGGACGCGGGGTGGAGCAGCCTGGTAGCTCGTCGGGCTCATAACCCGAAGGTCGTCAGTTCAAATCTGGCCCCCGCAACCAACATTTAAACACCTTAACGGGTGTTTTTTTGTATCTGAAATCCGGGTGATTTGATGTCCACCCTACGAAATGCAGTTGTAGGTCGGATAAGCGCAAGCGTCATCCGACAATAAATTGGCACTATCCACGCCGTGCTAATCGCGAACTATCCGCAAAGTACGCCCTAATCCCTGCCAGAATTGACTCCGCAACTTCCTGCTGGAAAGTTGCAGTACGCAGTTTGCGCTCTTCCTCAACGTTACTCAGAAATGCGGTTTCCACCAGAATCGATGGAATATCCGGTGCTTTCAGCACGGCAAAGCCAGCCTGATCAACACTGTTTTTATGCAGCTTGTTCACTCGACCCAATCGGGTCAGCACTTCTTTGCCGAATTTAAGGCTATCGTTGATGGTCAACGACTGCACCATATCGAACATCGTGTGGTCGAGATACCTGTCACCACTCTTACTCACCCCACCGATCAAGTCGGCAGCGTTCTGTGTTTGAGCAAGGAATTTTGCCGCAGTACTGGTGGCACCTTTGGTTGAAAGTGCAAAGACCGAGGAGCCGCGTGCCGCGCCTGAAGTAAACGCATCCGCATGAATAGAAACAAATAAATCAGCACGTTGCTTCTGCGCTTTCGCCACCCTGACTTTTAACGGGATAAACACATCCTCGTTACGCGTCATATAGGCTTTCATGTTCGCTTCTTTATCAATAAGCGCTTTCAGGCGACGAGCGATTTGCAGCACAATGTCTTTTTCGCGCGTCTTATTTGGCCCGATGGCACCGGGATCTTCCCCGCCGTGCCCAGGATCGAGCATGATCACAATTGGCCTGTCGCGCCCGGCTTTACCCGGCTTCGGCCCTTGTTCAGGTGACGGTGGCGCATCTTTGTCCAGTTTGCCGTTGTTGTAATCTTCCAGCAGGGCTAACAGCGGATCTTGCTCGCTGTTCATATTGGCCGGATAGAGATCCATCACCAGGCGTTCTTTAAATTCTGCTACCGGTGCCAGGGCGAAAAGATGCGGCGTGACGTTCTGCTTGAGCTCAAAAACCATGCGCACAGTTTGCGGATCAAACTGCCCGACACGCGCCGATTTGATAAAAGGATCGTCGCCACGAATTTGGCCGCCAATACCTTTCAATACTGAATTTAAATTCACACCTTCAATGTCCACCACCACCCGATCGGGGTTGCTCAGTGCGAACTGCTTATACTTAAGCTCTTTGTTCGATTCCAGTGTGACACGAGTGTAAGACGATGCCGGCCAGACACGCACCGCCACGACCAGGCTCGAGGCTGCAAAGCCAACCTGGCTGACACTCAGTAGCCACATAGCGCCTGCGCCCTGCAATAAGCGGCGACGACTAATTAAAGAACGGGAATCAGACATAGCTCTCCTGAGCGGTGTTTTTCCGTGAACCAAATAACGACATTTATTTTTTGAGCCGAAAACTTTAGCGAAACATCCCCATACTGTCACTCATAAAAGGGTAAACATTCGCAATCAAGCCCCTGACAAGCCAGATGCAGAAATTTCTGCTTTGCGGTAAATCCTGCTTGCACCTGAAGCAATAAAAGAATAAAAATACAGAAATTACGAATAATCATGCAGTGAGGGCTTGCCGTGGTGAAGGAACGTAGAACCGAACTGGTACAGGGATTCCGCCATTCTGTTCCCTATATAAATGCCCATCGGGGAAAAACGTTTGTCATTATGCTTGGCGGCGAAGCCATTGAACACGAGAACTTTTCCAGTATCGTCAATGATATTGGGCTGTTACACAGCCTGGGAATTCGTCTGGTGGTGGTGTATGGCGCGCGCCCGCAAATAGATGCCAATCTGGCTTCGCATAATCATGAACCTATCTATCACAAACATACGCGTGTCACTGATGCAAAAACCCTTGAGCTGGTAAAACAGGCAGCAGGATTATTGCAACTGGATATCACAGCACGTTTGTCCATGAGCCTTGGCAACACACCGTTGCAAGGGGCGCATATCAACGTCGTCAGCGGCAACTTTATTATCGCGCAACCTTTGGGCGTGGATGATGGCGTGGATTATTGCCACAGTGGTCGTGTTCGTCGTATCGACGAAGAAGCCATTCACCGTCAGCTTGATAACGGCGCAATCGTACTAATGGGCCCGGTCGCGGTTTCCGTCACGGGCGAAAGCTTCAACCTCACTTCAGAAGAGATTGCCACGCAACTGGCGGTCAAACTGAAAGCCGAAAAAATGATTGGCTTCTGCTCTTCTCAGGGCGTTATCGATGACAACGGCAATATCGTTTCAGAACTGTTCCCCAACGATGCACAAAAACGCATTGAAGAGCTTGAAGTAGCCGGGGACTATCACTCTGGCACCGTGCGTTTTCTGCGTGGTGCAGTGAAAGCCTGTCGCAGCGGCGTGCGTCGCAGTCATTTAATCAGCTATCAAGAAGATGGTGCGCTGTTGCAGGAACTGTTCTCCCGCGATGGCATTGGTACGCAGATTGTGATGGAGAGTGCGGAGCAAATTCGTCGTGCCACCATCAACGATATCGGCGGTATTCTGGAGCTGATTCGTCCGCTGGAACAGCAAGGGATTCTGGTGCGCCGCTCGCGTGAGCAGCTGGAAATGGAGATCGACAAGTTCACCATTATTCAGCGCGACAACCTGACCATCGCTTGTGCTGCACTCTATCCGTTCCAGGAAGAGGGCATTGGTGAAATGGCCTGCGTTGCAGTTCATCCTGATTATCGCAGTTCATCACGCGGTGAAGTTTTGTTGCAGCGTATTGCTACGCAAGCCCGTCAAATGGGGCTGAGCAAACTGTTCGTGCTGACAACCCGGAGCATTCACTGGTTCCAGGAACGGGGCTTTATGCCGGTTGATGTTGAACTGCTGCCAGAAAGCAAAAAAGAGATGTACAACTACCAGCGCCGCTCGAAAGTGTTGATGGCTGATTTAGCTTAGGTTGATGACAAACCTTATTCTTTCGCAAAGCGAACATATATCACCAAATAAAAAACAAGGAAAATCAATTTCTTGATTTTCGGCTAATAACCACAAAGAAGGAAAAACCACGTTTTTTCCTTCTTTGTCAGCACCCTAAGCTAGCCCTGAAAGGGCTAGCTAAAACTGTCCATCAATCCACTACGTCGTTCCGTCTTCGTTACAATCGCTTTTTCTAATACCCGATCATCGGCGTACAAAGACAATTGATTGCGAGCACGTGTGATTGCGGTGTAGACCAGCTCACGCGTCACCACTGCGGTGTATTGATTTGGCAAAACCAGTGCGGCGTGCTCGAATTCCGACCCTTGAGATTTATGCACCGTCATGGCGAATGCGGTTTCATGGCCAGGCAGACGGCTCGGCTGCACAGATTTGATGTTGCCATCCGGCATCGGGAACCAGACGCGCAGCCCCTCCCCCATGTCCAGAGCAATACCAATATCGCCGTTGAATAACCCCAACGAACTGTCGTTACGGGAAATCATAATTGGCCTGCCGTTATACCAGCGCGATACCGTCGGGTTTGGCCGCTCAATCAATCGTTTTTGAATCAGTGCCAGTTCGATACGGTTATTCAGGCCACTAACGCCAAACGGCCCCTCCCGCAACGCACACAGCAACTGATAACGGCCAAAGGCGTCAAGAATCACCGCGGGATCTGCATGGCTACGCATCAACTCAAGATAGGGCCGATAACCTTCCACCGTGTCGGCAATCATCCGCGCATAATCTTCAGTCTCACGGAGCGGCTGTTTCGAAATATCACCAAAACCTTTTGAGAAGACCTCTCTGGCCTGCTTCACATCGCTGGCGTTAACGGCAAACGCCAGTTGCCCAATGCCGGACTTACTATCAAAGCGGTAGCTTTTTTGCAGCAAACAAAGCCCATCCCGCAATACGCTCGCCTGGCTGCCCTCACCCGCAAGCAGTGAATAGCCCGTCAGGTGGCTTAACTCAGCGGCTCTCTCCGGTGAATATCCGTGCGTGACGAAGTGGCATATATCTCCAAGCACCGCACCCGCTTCTACTGAAGCCAGTTGGTCACGGTCGCCGAGGAAAATCACGCGCGCATGGGCAGGCATTGCGTTGATCAATTTCGCCATCATCGGCAAGTCGACCATCGAAGCTTCATCAACCACCAGCACATCAAGATGCAGAGGATTCCCGGCATGGTAACGCAAGCGTTGGCTGTTGGGTTGCGCTCCCAGTAAGCGGTGCAACGTACAGGCGTCGTTCGGTAATGCCGCTTTCTGCGCGTCATCCAGCGGTAAGCGGCGCAAGGCCGAACCCAGCGATTCCGTCAGCCGCGCCGCAGCTTTCCCGGTGGGTGCCGCAAGTTGGATACGCAAAGGTTTGTCATCCGAAAGCTGCACCAGGGCGGCGAGCAATTTGGCAACTGTAGTGGTTTTGCCGGTTCCCGGCCCACCAGAAATCACAGAAATGCGCCGCGTCAGGGCGACAGCTGCCGCCACCTTTTGCCAGTCGATATCAGCCATCGGTTCAAACAGTTGATTCAGAACGTGGATGACCTGTGTTCCGTCGAGAGTAATAGCACGATTTTCCTCACCAAAAAATCGTGCTACCGACAGTTCGTTTTGCCACATCCGATTGAGGTACAGCCGCTCACCAATCAGCTTCAGCGGCGTAGCACCTTCATGCTCACTCACTGCTTCAGAAGCAAGCAGCGCCTCGCGCCAGCCGGACTTTAGTGCAGCCAGGGAAAACAGTTGCTCTGCAAAATCGGGTTGTCGCCCGGCAAAACAGAACTCGGGCGTTAAACGAGAAAGAGGAATGCAGACATGACCTTCACCGGCATCATGGCTGACTAACGCGGCGGCCAGCATCACGGCGGGTTGCTCGTCACCGGCAATTATCATGGCAAACTGCGCATCGAGTGCGCGCAACAGCTTTTGCTCGACAGCCTGCTGTAACAGCTCAGACATTTTCATGGCGTCACCTCGTCCGTTTGTGCCGCGACATCCGTTTTCATTGCAAAGAGTGCGTCCATTTTCACAATCAATTGTTCATCAGGGCGCGTGGCAAAAATCCCCTGCGACGAGCCGTGGCTTTCAACACCGCGCAAGAAAAGATAAATGACTCCCCCGAAATGAGTCTGGTAGTCATAATCAGCAATGCGGTGGCGCAAATAACGGTGCAGCGCCAGGGTATACAACTGATATTGCAGATCATAGCGATGAGATTGCATTGCCGAAGCCATAGCTTCCTGAGTGTAAGCACTGCTGTCTTCGCCTAACCAGTTCGATTTATAATCCAGCAGGTAATAGCGCCCTTGCCAGCGGAACACCAGGTCGATAAACCCTTTCAGCATGCCACGCACTTGCCTGAAGTTTAACGGTGGGCAACCTGACGATAACGGATCATATTCACGCACCAGGGTATCCAGTTGCGTAGCCTGTAAATCACTCTCAATCGGCAGATAAAATTCCAGTTCGACCTGTTTCTCTCGTGGCGCTAATTGGTTGAGAGACACGCCCGTTTCATTCAACGGAGCCTGTAAAATTGTGCTTAACCAGTCGGTTAACAACGGCTGCCACTTCTCGCTAAAACCTTGTTCGTCTAACTGCTTAGCCGTCCACGTTTCATCAAGTGGCTGAGTAAAATCAATGCCTTCGAATAAGCTATGCAGGAATGTGCCAGGTCCGGCCCCGCGAGGGAAGGTGTGCGGAGTGAGTAATGACTCACTTTGTACCGGCGCAGCCCCTGCAGCATCGACATCCAGGCGTGGCAATAAATCCTGTGCCAGGCTGCTGCCATGCTGTTGCAAACCGGAATAACTGGTCACACGCCAGTTATCCGCCACCTGTCTTTTCATCATTCGGGCGCTAAGTTGCGGAAGTTCAGCACTCACGGGTTGCCATGGCGTGAAATCCTCAGACCTTGGTTCTTCAATGCTAATCGACTCGCTCGCCAGTTCCTGCAAACAAGCCTGAAGACCCGCAGCATCTTTCGCTTCACCTTTTTGCAGAAGATAACCTAATGCCCCAAGATGCAGGTCACTGGCTCCTTTTTTGGCGCGATTCCCTTTAAACAACGGGGCAACACCGAGACTGCAATGCCAGATAGAACGAGTCAGAGCCACATACAACAGACGTAAATCTTCTGCCAGGCGCTCTTCTTCAGCGAGACTCAGGCTTTCAGTATCGTCGCTTAAATCCAGCAACGGCGCGAATGTAGAACGGTCGTGATACAAACCGCTGTTCTGCGCACGATAGTTGGCGATAAACGGTAACCAGACCAGCGGGTATTCCAGCCCTTTCGATTTGTGAATAGTGACGACTTGTACCAAATGGCGGTCGCTTTCAAGACGTAATTGTTGGCTGAAGGCGTTGCTATCAGGTTCGGCAACTTGCTGCGCCAACCAACGGACCAGAGCATGTTCGCTGTCAGTTTGTGAGGCTTCTTCTTGTAGCAATTCGCTGATGTGCAGAATATCGGTCAGACGGCGCTCGCCACCTGGTGTAGCCAGTAAATTTTCGGCAATTTGGCGGCGGGCGATGAGCGCACGTAACATGGGCATGACGCCCCGACGCAACCAAATGTGCCGATACTCTGAAAACTCCTCGACCAGTTGATCCCAGGCGTTTTCATCTTCGTTAAGCGCTTCAATCATGCGGGCATCAAGGCCAAACATACTGGTCGCGACTGCACTGCGCAGCGCGGTTTCCATTTCTGGAGCCAGCACCGCCTGCAAAATCCACAAAATTTCACGCGCTTCCGGTGTTGCGAATACCGAGTCGCGGTTTGAAAGATAGACGGACGGAATGTTCAGGCTCGCCAGGGCTTCGCGCACAATAGACGCCTCGCCACGGCTTCGAACCAGAATAGTAATATCCGATGACCGTACCGGTCGCGATTCTTCCCCCTTCCACAGCAACGCTTCGCCGCGCTGCCCGGCGCTTAACCAATCCCGTATCTGCTGCGCGCACTGCATCGCCATGGTTTGTTGGTAATCACTCACTCCGCAGCCATCGCCCGATTGCGCCCAGAACGACATCGCCGCCTGATTTTTACCTTTGAGGGTAAAACGCAGACCGCTATTTTTGGCTGCGGCTTTCACCGCTAAGAAAGGAATTTGCTGGAATAAGAAGGGATTATCCAGCTGCTGGAACAGGGTATTCACACTGCTTATCATCCCTGGAGATGAGCGCCAGTTGGTGTCGAGCGTGTAGTGGGCACTTACCTCATGACGCGCTTTCATATAGGTAAAAATGTCCGCGCCACGGAATGCATATATCGCCTGTTTTGGGTCGCCAATAAGCAATAGCGCGGTGTCCGGCTGATTGATATACAAACGCCTGAAGATGCGATATTGCTGCGGGTCAGTATCCTGGAATTCATCAATCATCGCCGCCGGGAAGCGCCCGCGAATAGCAGCAGCTAGCGCTTCACCACCGGGTTTATGCAATGCCTCATCAAGGCGAGTCAGCATATCGTCGAATCCCAGCTCCCCTCGACGGCGTTTTTCCTGCTGAACCGTATAACGGATTTCCGCCATCGCGCGGGCAATGACTAAATCACGCAGCGTCAGCGGTTCGCCTAATAACGAGTTAATTGCTCTGAAAACCGGATGCTGTGGCGGCTGACCTTCTTTTGTTTTCTCATCCAACATCGATTGAGAGAATCGTTCGAGTTGCTCGGGCAATTTATAGGTCGTGGTTTCTGTTTGCGCCCAGGTGCCAACAATATTCAACCAGTTAGGTAAGTTTTTACTGCTGTAGCTACGGCGATCAATTTTCGCTTCACTGAGAATCTGCACGATGTCGTCAGCACTTGCACGCCATTGTGCTTTTACATCCTCAATCGCAGTGATGATCTTTTGGTGACGCGCCAGCAGCGTTTCATCATCGGCAGGCGGTTGCTTCAGTACCGGCTGCTCACCTTGCAACCAGCTATTTATATCCCGGAGCAACTCTTCAGGCCCCGCCCATTCCTCAGCCATCACCTGCGCTACCGGCTTTGGCAGTGGATAACAATGGCGACGCCAGAAATCAGCACATGCATGGCGGCGCAACAGCGATTCATCTTCAATAAGCTGTTGCTCGAACAACATACCTGATTCAAAGGCATTCAGGCTGAGCATCCTTTGGCAAAAACCATGGATGGTAAAGATGGCGGCTTCGTCCATTTGCTGTTCAGCAAGACGCAAAATTTGTGCAGCCTGGTGAAGATCGGGGATCTCCGTCAGCAAGCTTTGGAACAGGGGATTTTCAGTACGGTTGCGAACGCAGGCGATACGTAATTCATGAATATTGGCACGAATACGGCCACGGAGTTCTTCGGTCGCAGCCTGAGTAAACGTTACGACCAATAATTCTTCGACGGAGAGTGGACGAGGATGGGCATTTTGCCCACCCAGGCCAAGTAACAGGCGCAAATACAGCGCTGCAATGGTGAATGTTTTTCCGGTACCGGCAGAGGCTTCAATCAGCCTCTCCCCCGTCAAAGGTAAACTCAGGGGATTAAGAGGCTGCGTGGTTCCGGTCATTATTTACCCTTTGTCTTTCAAATTGCAGGTGTGTTGGCTGCTATACCCGTTAGCATTCGAGCTGCTGGTAGGCGGCAAGGGAGCAAATCCCCGGGAGCTTACTTAAGTAAGCGACTGGGGTTTGTGAGTGCAGCCAACACCCTGCAGCTTGAAGGATGACGGGTATATCACTTAGATTCTACGAGCGGCAACGACTGTTGCAACCCGCTGACCTCCTTCCAGGTTTTCCATCCTTCCGGAGCGGCGTACTCTGCCTTGCCATTGTTGCTGCCAGAAATTTGCGACAAAATTGCCATTCCTTGCGGCTCAATCACGGCCTGGTGGAAGAAATCAGCCAGTTTCTGCGGAGTCAGCTTTTTAATTTCGGCGACTACTTTATCACGCGAATCAAAGTCCAGGTTTCCGCGATCGAAATCTTTGCTCAGTTGCGAAGCTTCCTGAGACAAGGTTTGCGGTGCCTGCATAATTTCACTGATCATGCCCTGCTGAATTTGCGCAAAATCCTCAGGACTCATGCTACGCAGCTTTTGCTCGGCTGTTGGGTAAAACGCCTTAAAACGTTGGTACAGATATGCAGGTTGTTTGTCGTTACTTTGCAGCAAGAAACCAACCCCCCATTGACGCCCAACCGACATCGGGAAGGCGAACACTGCGTAACCCAACTGCTCCTGAGTGCGTAACTGGTTGTAGAACCACGGCTGAATAATTTGCCCTAACATTGAGCTGTAAGCGGTACTTACGGTTTCATCATAACCTTTCGGCACGTAAATCGCCGCCAGCGCTGAATCCGTGCTGCTACCCGCCTTTTCGAACATCGCTAAATGTTGTTTATCCACCAGCACGTCCTTATTGCGGCACCATTCATTTCCTTTGGTGGCAAGCTGGCTTTGTACGTTATGCGCCAGTTCTTTTGCCTGCTCAGGAGACATGTTACCCAGCACTAAAAACTCAGGTTTCGCATTGGTTTTTAAGGCGTCACGGTAATCAAGCACATCTTTCAAGGTCAGCTCTGGCAACAGCGCACGGCGAACTTCACGTTGGAAATAAGGCACCTGCGACACCATTTGCACCGGCATAATAGCCTGATCGTAAGCTTTGCCTTTGTCTGCCGAATCCATCATTTGGGTATACCACGACTTCGCCTGATCCAGTTGTTCCTGGGTCGGTGTATAGGAGAAGTAACCCTTTAACAGCGCTTCAAAAAGCTGCGGTAAACGTTGGGTGTAGCCATTGGCATTCACCATCAAACCACTGTTAGCGTTGGTTGAGAAACCAATGCCCCCCACCGCAGCCTGGTTGCTTAACTGATCCAGGGCAATTCCCGCCAGATAGTCATTCAGGGCAAATAGCACCTGATTTTTCGCGCTGTCCATGGCCTGTGGATTACGCAGCACCATCGTCACATTAGCTTTAGGCTCGCTGGCAAAATAGTGGCTTGGCATATACAGCACGCGTAAACCAGGCTCTTTCACCAACAGCTCTGGGTGAGCGTAGGTTTTTTCTGGTTTAACCAACGTAAAATCGTCCGGTATGTACGGGTTCAACTGAGGCAATTCCAGCTTAATTGCCGCGGTTTTTTGCTGCCAGTCGCTGAATACTTGTGGGGTAATTTTATCGACCTGATAAGGCGCTTCAACAAAATAAGCGGTTTTGTTATGTGGTTCTTTCGGGCTGATATACCAGATGCGCGCATTCTGTGGCGTCATCATATCCAGCCGAGCTTTGATGGCTGCCGGGTCGTATTGATCGGCAATATTTACGGCATCCAGCGTATGTTCAACCGGAACGCGCAGCATGGTGTCAGCTAACCATTCCACGTAATCCATATCGCGGCTAATTGACGGATAACGGAAGTCGAGATCCAACACATGGGAAAGCTCATCGAAATAGCTTTTATCGACACCATTTTCACGCAATTGATTTAAATAGCTGAAAATAGCCGCCACAACTTCATCACGTTGAGCAAGACCTTTATCCGTCAATGACACGGAAATGGCGAACACGCCGCTATTGCCGTTAACTATAGGATCGGAGTCGGCACGAATACTGTCTGCAAGGCCTTGCTTTTGCAGCCAATCAGAGAGGGTGTTGTTGCTACGGACGCCAATCAAATAGCCAATCAATTCATCGGTTTTGCTGCGGAATTTATCGCTATTGTTGTCGATTCGGAATTCAACTCGTACCACTTTGCGCGGCAATGCCGGCACGTAGTGAATCACTATGCCTTTTTGTGCGTCTGTCACGACGGGCACGTCAATGCTCGGCCGTTCGATATTTTTATTCGGCACCCGTCCATAGGTTTCCACAGCAATCTTTGCCAATTCAGGCAATGGCTTATTGCTGTAAATAACCGCTTTCATCAGGTTTGCGGAATAATATTTATCACGGAAAGCCACCAGCGCATCCAGCAACTTGCTGCCAGGTTTGTCGCGCAGAGTTTCCAGATTACCACCGGAAAAACGTGAGCCAGGGTGGGCAGGGTTAATGGTTTCGGCACTGACTTGCGCCATGCGCATACCGTCACGAGCACGGGCTAAAGTCAGCTCGGCATTGACCGCATTGCGTTCACGTTCAGCATATTCTGGGGCGAGGTTTGGCTCAGCGATAGCATCAGACAAACGATCGACCGCCCCTTCTAGCGCATCGTTTTCCACTTCAAGGTAAAACGCGGTGCGGTAAGTTGCGGTGCTGGCGTTATGGCTGCCACCATGCTTTTTGAGAAACTCTGACAGGCTATCCGGCTCGGGATACTTTTTAGAGCCCATCAGCGTCATATGTTCAAGATAGTGAGCCAGGCCAAGATGGTCGTCTGGATCTTCTAAGGATCCAACCGGAACCACTAACGCAGACAATGATTTAACGGCTTGCGGATCGGATACCAGCAGAACCGTCATACCGTTATCAAGACGTACAGCCTGATATTGACGAGTGTCTTTCTCACTTTTACGGATAGTTTCCTGGATGGGTTGCCAACCCGTGTCTGCCTGACTTAATGGTGCCCAAAGAGCGACTAACAAGAAAAGCGGTTTTAACCAGGTGCTACATCTAGGCATTCACGAACCTCATAATCACGAAACTTCCTATACCCGTCATACTTCACATGCTATGTATGCCTGTGATCTACAGTACAAAAGGTATAACTCACTCATCATTAACAATTTTCAAACAAATTTGTTATTTTAATTGATGCTTTTTTCGCCAATCCTGAGCAAGTTGCGCATCATAGATGAACCCACGAAATTGTGCAATTTTTATACTGGACTTTATGCTTTGTTAAAACGATACAGCGGCAGCAAGTAACGCTCAGCCTCGGTAATGATGGCTTCGTAGTAGTCAGGTTCCAGCGTTCGATACAAGCGTTGTAGCCACATATCGGCCCCTTCACCTTCGACTCTCTGATTCCCTTCCCAGGCGGCCAATAGCTTACTTTTGGCTTTCTGTTGCGTTTGCTCGTCCCATAAAATGGCATCATTCGCCGGTTCGTAACAGGCTTTTATCCACGCCCCCCCACTAATTGGGAGGAGGAGTAGCGGTTGCGTTAACCCTTTCCGATAACCATCAATAAGTTGCTGGAGATAGTTTTTTGCCTGCTCAACATCAAGTGAGGGGAACTTCCACTCGGTCGAATCCCGCCCGAACAAACGGCTTTCACCACTCCCCCCCATCGCACACCAAACCACATGCTCAATCCACAATTGCAAACCATGTGCTGGGTTGAGGATTGATGGCCGCCAGCGCAGCAGGCCGTCTTCCTGCACATCCGACAGCCAGCCTTCCAGACTTGTTCCATCGATGAGCAGCGACACTTCCTGGCTGTTGCCATTTTGCCGTTCGGCTCTCACTTTTTGCGCCAGTTCTTCCATTTCTGTTAACTGGCTTTCCCATAAAATTTCGCCAAAAGCACCATATGGCAAGAGGCCAGCAGCCCGGTAGCGGCGGAATAATTGCTGAGTGTCATCTTCCTGAACCAGCGTATTCAGTAATTCCTGGTTCATCTGGAAGCGTTCAAGGCTATCTAATGTGAAAGGTTCCGCATCAGGGAGGTCAGTTTCTTCAAGACGGAAATTGATACCCAAACGCATCTGGAAAAAGGCACGCACCGGATGTCGCCAGAAACGTTGTAGTTGATCCAGAGTGATGACGTCATGAACAACTTCTTGTAATGACTGAATAAACGGAACCTGTGCTTCCCCTTGCTCGCTGGCGGCAGGCAACCATTCCCTGGCATAGCTTTGTGCCGATAGACCAGGGATAAAATTCCCCGCCTCAAATGGGGTACGGTTATGCTGCTGAACCAGATGTTTTTTCACACGCTCACTGCTGTCATCGCAGGTTCGTTCAGTGTCTTGCGGCAAGCAATGGCTTTGGGCGATGTAATCCAGGAGTTCATCAACTAATACAGAAGGATAGCGCTGACTGTTGTCCTGAATAGAGCGCCCGATATAACTGATATAGAAGCGCAATTGTGCTGAGTTAAGTGCCTCGAGGAACAAGTACCGATCGTCATCCCTGCGGCTACGGTCGCCGCGCTGAGGCTTCTGACTCATTAAATCAAAGCCAAGTGGTGCCAACGCGCGTGGGTACACCCCGTCATTCATGCCAAGCAAGCACACCACTTTGAACGGGATAGAACGCATCGGCATCAAGGTGCAGAAGTTAATCGGCCCAGCCAGAAAACGTTGGCTAATACGCTCTTGATCTAGCCGCTGCGCCAGCTCCTCTCTTAATAAAATTAAGGAGATGCTTTCCTGATAATGCGACTCAAGACCATATTTGATGATGTCTTGCCACTGCTGTTCAATCAGCGCCAGAGCACCTTCTGTTTCGGTATCAGGCAGGAAGAAGCTCGCCAACATGTCACGGCAAACGGTCGTCCATTCTGCCAATGGACGCGCCACAGATAACTCGCGCCGCCAAATGTTCAGCTGCATTAACAGCTCAGCCAGTTGCCCTACGAGTTCAGCGATTAAGCCACTCGATTCATCATAAGGAAGGATCGACTGCCACTCACCCGCCTGACTATCCATTGCATAACCCAACAACATGCGCGTTAAACCAAAGCGCCAGGTATGTTGCCCGGTAGCCGGAAGATCTAATTCACGAACGTTGTCGTCATCAATACCCCAACGGATACCTGATTCATTCACCCACAGGCGTAAATAACGCAGCCCTTCTTCATTAATGGAGAAACGGGCAGCCAGTGCGGGAACTTCAAGCAGAGCAAGAACATCCTGTGCGGCAAAGCGGCTGTCAGGTAGTGAAAGTAAGGCGATAAATGCTTGTAGCGCCGGGTGAGCTTGTCTTGCCCGCCGGTCAGAAATCGCAAATGGCAAACGACGTTCGCCTGTGGCATTACCGAATACGGCCTGGATAAACGGGCTGTAGCTGTCGATATCAGCCACCATCACGATGATATCGCGCGGTGTCAACGTTGGATCAGCATCCAGCATCGCCAACAATTGATCATGCAACACTTCTACTTCGCGTTGCGGGCTATGGCACTCGTGGAAGGTGACGGAATGGTCTTCTTGAGCAAGGACACGTTTCTTATGACTGTGTTCAAACTCTTCGACGGTAAGTCCTGTGACCGCATTGTTTTGTAACTCAAGCAAATCGAACTGCAAATTACGCAGCAGGTTATTAGGTTTGATATCGACAAAAACGTCTATTTCTTCGAAATGCTGCAGCTCGGCCAACAAGTATGTGTAGTCTCGCCCTAATTTCCCCCACGAGGCCAGTAATGGGTTGCCAATATCTTGCTCACCGTCGTCGTTGAACAGTGCAGAAGCCGTATTGCTGTCTTTAAAAAGTGGCAGCGTAATGTCTTCCTGAGTGTGTTTGCGACGGCGACGGCTGATAAGCCTGGCAAGATAAGACGGGTCTTTAATATCGCCCCAGTAATAGCGGCAAGGGTTGGTAAACAGCAAGTGCACATCAATGTGTTTACCCAGGGCTTGCAGCGCCTGAAGGTAAACAGGTGGTAACGCTGAAATCCCACAAATAAAGACCCGGGATGGCAAACCTGGCGGGCATTCGCTGGCAGATTCAAGAGCCTTAATAAAACGTTGATACAGATTGGCACGGTGCCATTCTGGTTGCCCAAGTTCTTGCGTATGGCGCACCAAAGCCGCCCATAGTGGAGCCTGCCACAATTGAGCTTCGCCCACATTGTCGACAAGTTCTCCCTTTTCCCACTGGCTTAGCCAATCTGGGCGATAAACTAAATACTGGTCATAAAGGTCAGCAATTCTTGAAGCTAGCTGAGAGAGTTTTCGACCGTTGTCATCTTCTTCAAGATACTGTTTAAGCAGGGCAAACTCGCTCTGTTCCAGCATTGTCGGGATGAGCGTCATTAACTTCCAGCTCATGCTTTGTTTGTTGAATGCACTTTGCTCAGGGATATTTGGCAGCACGCGCACAAACATATCCCATATAAAGCTCGCCGGAAGCGGGAAGCTGATGTTTGCCGCGATACCGAATTTTTGCGCCAGCGTCATTTGTAGCCATTGCGCCATACCAGTACTTTGTACCAATACCACTTCGGGCTCGAAGGGATCTGGCAAGGGTCGCTGTTCCACAATAAATTCCATAATTGCTTCAAGCACATCCAGCTGGTTGGAATGGTAAACACGCAACATAGAATCGCTACTCCTGACTTTTCTCTTTCTTCAGGCAATGTAACTGTGACAACTGCCCAGTTCGCCCTGCCGGACTCTTAATCGTAACGTCGATGCTGACACATCCAGCCGTGGATGTCTGCTGCCGACTGACTTTCCATTCATCAGTTGGTAAGGGCGATTCTGGTTCACTCATTTCCACCGCAAGCCGCCAAAGTTGTCGGAATTGCCACTGAGACTGAAAACCCTGCTGCAACACCCGGTGATAACCAAGTAAAGCCAACATCACCATAGAAAACAATGCCATAGCACAAAGCACTTCCACCAGGCTAAAGCCTCGCTGTAATGATTTCATTGGGGAAGCTGGCATCGTGTCACCTCATCAAACGGGCAGAAATCCAGCCAGCCATGCGGCACTGCTGACCAGCGTGAGTTGACCAGTATTCCCCATTCCCAAAGAATCAGTGGCGTTTTTTGCCCAGAGACAATACCGAATGCCGCCATAACAGCTTCATTTTTTTCTTGCATTCGCACACAGGCTTTCCAGCCGTTTTCGGTCTGTTGCTGGCAATGCCAGGATTGCTGTGGTTGCCACGATAACTGACTCCCCCAGGATTGAGCCGAGACAGCACTGGCATATTGTTTAAGAAAACCGACCTCACTGGCGACCAGAAATTTTTGGTGGCTTAACTGCTGCTGTAATCCGCTCAGTATTAGCATCCCCAAAGCGAACAGTAACAGGACAAACCCGAGGGTGACGTTACCCCGTTCGAACCGCTTGTTCACTGGTTATACCCCACGACTATATGACGCAGAGACACTGGATTTCGACCACTTTTGGAGGCTGCAGCGAGATCGATAATCAACAGAGATGACATGGCCTGGCGTGCCAAACGGGTAACAGTAAATTTCTGTATCACCATCGTGGCTGGATCGGATAATTTTTCCCAGCCAGAACCTTCGCAACGAGTCGCTCCGCGTAAAGCTTCCAGGTCAGTACCATTGAGCCGAAAACCTGTCTGTTCTGTTTGTGCATGACTAGCAGGTTCCCAACGTCCGTTGCTGTTGCTATCCCATTGCAACAAAACGCATTCTCCCCCTTTGCTCAGCACCAGCCCCTGCCCCGTACAATTTCCGTGGCAATAACCCGCCCGCTGTAGCTGTTTCCCCAAACTAAACGCCAGTTGCCACAGCGATTCTTGCACTGTTTCTTTTTGATATTGTTGTAATACCGCGCGTTGGAGCACCGGAAATAAACGGCCAGCCCCCAGCAAGACAATGCTACTTAAAGCCATCGCGATGAGCGTTTCAAGTAAGGTAAATCCCTGCTGGTTTAGCTGCATTTGTTACTCCCTGTCACGTCACACACCCGGATCCGCCCCTGAGCTGAGAGCACCACGCGCCATTTTCCTGTCGCGCTTTGCAACGTAACGTGGCCCGGCCAGGCGGTACTTCTGATGCCATAAAATCCAAGCCCTGCTGTTACTTCGGTAATATCGACATCAGCAAAAGGTTGAACCAACCGCCACCGCCCTGCAGACAGGCATTGGGTTGCTTCAATGAGCTTGCTGGACAGGCACCACGTTTTCCCGTGACGATTCACCGTGAGTAAATGGTCACGATTATGCCAGGAGGCATCACTGCGCAGCTGTTCGAATAAATGACGAATTTGTTGGATGGTTATCCACATGCGCTGCTGTTGTTGCCATTGTTGCCAGCCGTACATTCCGCCCGCGCTAAGCATCACGACAATGGCCATCACCACCATCATTTCTATCAGGCTAAATCCGTACTGTTTTGTTTTCATGGCGGCAGTGTGCCAGCCATAAAATTCCTGGCTACTGGCAAACGTTTGATTCTCGAGGCTTCTCGAAGGAAAGATTGGTGGTTGCTTTAGGTTGCAGAAGTGCTGGAAGGAGGCTCGCAATACCATTGCACAGGCAAAAAAAACCGGCGCACAAATGGCACCGGTTATGGCAGGCTATGACTCGTTAGATAGCGACAGGAGCTTTGATCGCTGGGTGCGGATCGTAGCCTTCAATGTCGAAATCTTCGAAACGGTAGTCAAACAAAGATTCAGGTTTACGTTTGATTACCAGTTTTGGCAGTGCTCGCGGCTCACGTGTTAATTGCAGGCGAGTTTGCTCAAGGTGGTTGCTGTACAGGTGCGTATCACCGCCCGTCCAGACAAAATCCCCCACTTCAAGGCCACATTGCTGCGCCATCATATGCACCAGCAAAGCATAACTGGCGATATTAAACGGCAGACCCAGGAAAATGTCGCACGAGCGCTGGTAGAGCTGGCAAGAAAGTTTGCCGTCAGCCACGTAGAACTGGAAGAACGCATGGCACGGAGCTAACGCCATTTTATCCAGTTCACCCACATTCCACGCCGAAACAATAATGCGGCGCGAATCTGGGTCGTTTTTAAGCTGGTTAATCACGGTGGTTAACTGGTCGATATGGCGGCCATCAGGGGTTGCCCATGAGCGCCATTGCTTGCCATACACAGGGCCAAGATCGCCATTTTCATCTGCCCATTCGTCCCAGATGGAGACGTTGTTTTCGTGCAAATAGGCAACGTTGGTATCGCCTTTCAGGAACCACAGCAGTTCATGAATGATGGAGCGTAAATGGCAGCGTTTAGTGGTAACCAGAGGGAAACCATCTTGCAAATTGAAGCGCATTTGATGACCGAAAACCGACAACGTACCCGTGCCGGTACGGTCATCTTTTGGTGTGCCGTTTTCCAGCACATGTTTCATCAAATCAAGATATTGTTGCATGTTTCCTCACGAAAGCTGTTGCTGTGGACGGCGACGATACGCCCAAACCATCATAATCACACCGGCCACAATCATCGGAATCGAGAGGATTTGCCCCATGCTGATGTACTGAACCCACGCACCGGTAAACTGCGCATCTGGCTGGCGGAAGAATTCAACGATAATACGGAATGCACCGTAGCCAATCAGGAACAAGCCGGAAACGGCTCCCATCGGGCGTGGCTTGCGGATATACAGGTTCAAGATAATGAACAGTACGATACCTTCCAGAACCATTTCGTAAAGCTGGGAAGGATGGCGTGGCAAGACACCGTAGGTGTTAAACAACGACTGCCATTCCGGGTGTGTCGCCAGCAGGCCAATATCTTCACTGCGAGAACCCGGGAATAACATGGCCCACTTGAAGCTCGGATCGACGCGGCCCCAGAGTTCGCCGTTGATGAAGTTGCCAAGGCGACCCGCACCCAGGCCAAATGGAATCAGCGGTGCGATAAAATCAGCAACCTGGAAGAATGAACGCTTGGTGCGGCGCGCAAACCAAATCATTACGCAGATAACACCGACCAACCCGCCATGGAAGGACATGCCGCCATCCCAGACTTTAAACAGGTACAGTGGATCGGCAAGAAAAGTAGGCAGGTTGTAGAAGAACACATAACCAAGGCGCCCACCGAGGAATACCCCCAGGAAGCCAGCATACAGCAGGTTTTCGACTTCATCTTTCGTCCAACCGCTGCCTGGTTTATTGGCACGGCGGCCAGCAAGCCACATGGCGAACACGAAGCCGACCAGGTACATCACGCCATACCAGTGCAAAGAGACTGGCCCAATGGAAAAAATCACTGGGTCAAATTCAGGGAAATGCAGATAGCCACTATTCATCTGTCACCACAAACCATTGTTACCCCACCGAAAGCCGACGATGGGTTGCAAGTACGCATCTGTGCGGATGCGCTCCGAAAGCAGCGGATCATAGCACAAAGGGCACCAGGGTTAAGTCGCGGAAGTTGTAAAAGATATGTAATACCAGAAGTGAAAGGAAACGACAGGCGCCTTAGCGCCCGCCGCGAATCAAACCGCCCATACCACGACGCTCCATGAAAGACGCGACCTGGTGGCGCACTTCTGTCGCTAGCTGAGCCTCAAGACTACGCTGTGACAGCAATTGCACCTCTTCCAGACTAATGTGGCGCAGCAAATATTTAACACGAGCCACTGAACGGCCGTTCATCGACAAATGGCGATAACCCATGCCAACCAACAGCGCAACACACATTGGGTCGCCGGCCATTTCACCGCACAGACAGAGATCGATGCCGTGACGTTCAGCTTCTTTGGCAATGTGATTCAATGCGCGCAGCATAGCCGGATGCAGGCTGTCATACAGACTTGCGACGCGGGTATTGTTACGGTCAACGGCCAGTAAATATTGCGTCAGGTCATTAGTACCGACAGAGATGAAGTCAACCCGGCTGGCAAGATGGCCCAGCATGAACACCATTGATGGGACTTCCACCATGATGCCAATACGCAGTTTTGGTAATTCATAACCCAGTACTTCTTCTACTTCGCGCCCAGCGCGGTCTATCAGACGACGCGCTTCGTCTATTTCATCGATGCTGGTAATCATCGGCAACAGAATACTCAGGTTGCCAGTGGCAGCATTGGCACGCAGCATAGCTCGCACTTGCACCAGGAAAATTTCGGGCTGGTCAAGCGTGATGCGTATCCCACGCCAGCCAAGACACGGGTTCTCCTCACTGATTGGCATGTATGGCAATTGTTTATCCGCCCCCACATCAAGCGTTCGCAGCGTGACGGGCTTATCGTTAAACATTTGCAACATCCCCTGATACTGGGCGACTTGCTCTTCTTCCGATGGAAAACCACTTTGCAACATGAACGGGATTTCGGTGCGATACAGACCAATGCCATCAATGCGGCTGCCAAGCAGTTGTTCATGTTCAGGGCTCAGACCTGCATTCAACATCACCTGGACACGCTCACCGCTTTTCAGCGCTGCCGGGCTATCAACGTCATCCTCTACCAGGCGGGTAAGTTCGTTCTCTTCGGTAATGAGGCGCTGGTATTCCTGCAACAGCACCGTTTCCGGGTCAACCAACAATTCACCACGGTAGCCATCGACAATTAAAGTACGGCGATGCAATACCGAAGGCTGAATATCCGCCCCCATAACTGTTGGGATGCCCAACGCACGTACCATGATGGCGGCATGGGAGTTCGCCGCACCGTCGCGCACCACCACACCAACCAGGCGGTTTTGCGGCAACTCGGCGAGCGTGGTTGCGGATAACTCATCAGCCACTAAGACAAAGCGTTCAGGCCACGTGTTCGCACTCTGAATGGTGTCATCGAGATGGAATAACAAGCGTTGGCCGAGGGTACGCAGGTCGCCAGCTCGTTCTTTTAAGTAGCCGTCAGTCAGACTTGCGAATTGCTCCGCAAACTTTTCGATAACTTTTTTAACTGCCCATTCCGCAACCGAGCCTTTGTCCACTTCTTCGAATAATTCTCGACGAAGCCGGGCATCGGTTAACAGGTGCGAATAGAGATCAAAGATAGCTGCCGTTTCTTTCTGAGCCCCCGCTGCAAAGCGTTTGCTGTAGCGGCGAAACTCGTTAGACGCCTCTTCCAGTGCGGCAGTAAGGCGCTCTCGCTCAAGCGTGGTATCCAGTGTCGATGCTTCAGAAACTTGCTCCATTAACGGGAGCGTCGAATCCATCCAGCCCTCAGCAATCGCCACGCCCGGCGATGCAGGCAATGCCCGAATACGTGTCTGGCGGTACTGGCCGAATAAGGCGGCTAACTGTGATTGAGAGAGGATGGCGGCCATTTGTGTGGCGAGTGTGACGAGGAAGGACTCCTCGCTTTCATCATATTGCCGGTGCTCACGTTGTTGCACCACCAGCACACCCAATAACTGGCGTCGTTGGATGATTGGCACCCCAAGGAAGGCTCGAAAACGTTCCTCTTTTACTGCGGGAACATATTTAAAGCTCGGGTGTTTTTGCGCATCAGCAAGGTTTATCGGCTCAGCAAGGCGCCCGACCAACCCGACAATGCCTTCATCAAATGCGAGTGTTATGGTGCGACCACGCGGCTTTTTAAGGCCGCGCGTCGCCATCAGGTAAAAGCAACGCCGGTCATGATCTGCGAGATAAACCGAGCATACCTCGGTGTCCATCGCAAGGCAGATATCTGTAACCAGAATATCCAGCGCCTCATTGAGGCGCGGAGCGCTGGCAACCTTCTCGACTATTTCTCGCAAACGGGTGAGCATTTTTCGCGTGACTTAACCTCTTTTACGTCGCCAGGCAGGCGCGTTATTACGTGGTGGCGCAACTTCCTGCAGCGGCATTACGACGCTGGCAAACTCTTTCATCACCCGACGATAAACATCGCGTTTAAAGGAGACAACCTGACGAACCGGATACCAATAGCTAACCCAACGCCAGCCATCAAACTCTGGGGTACTACTGGTTTGCATATTGATATCGTTATCGCTGCTGATCAACTGCAAGAGAAACCATTTTTGTTTCTGGCCGATACAAACCGGCTTTGTGTCCCAACGCACCAAACGTTTAGGTAACTTGTAACGTAACCAGTTTCGGGTCGAGGCGAGTATTCGGACATCTTTTCGCTGTAACCCCACTTCCTCGAAAAGCTCCCGGTACATTGCCTGTTCCGGGGATTCGCCAGGATTGATGCCACCTTGCGGAAACTGCCAGGAATGTTGACCAAAACGCCTGGCCCACATCACTTGACCCTGCCGATTACAGATTACGATACCAACATTCGGGCGGTAGCCATCATCATCGATCACCGGACTACCTCAAAACAAACTTAGATTAGGGCGATTGTTTCATACAAGCGCTAGACGGTAAACCACTGTGTAACGGTTGCAAGAAGGAATAACAATTGAATAACTCACAAAATATGACCGAGTTATAAACATTAGCCAGTTTGGAGCATGGGGTTTATTCACTTTTTCTGTGGATATAACTGTGAAGAACTACCTGATACTCTCGGGACAACTTAGGATAAGTCTAAATTCATCGTGATTTTCATAAATAAAAAAAACATAAATTTCAGTTAGATAACCAATGATAAATCAACTTACACCCAGGAAGTGTGATGATCGTCACATGCCAGAACCTCACACTGATGAAAGATCGACCAATGACGTTTTTATCCACAGATTGTGCCAACAAGTTAGTCACAAACTGGTGAAAAAATGGGTTTTACCCCCCAGTCAAGGCTGTAAATCGAACCAGTAGTGAGCTTTTTTACCAGTTATCCCATTTTTCTGTGGATAACCCAGTGTAAGATCCTGTTCATTGCCAGTGACCAGAATGGGAAAAGGTTTTTTCAGAATCCAAAACTTCTCCTTTTTGGTGATAAAAATGATTCAAAATCAGTAGATTGCCATTCTTACCCCCGACACGCTAAACTATTTCCATCTTGTGGGTAAACCACGTTCATTTTTTAACCGATCGGCAATCAGGCACAATGGAAGCACTTCGTCCTTTACTTAACCCTCCAGAAAACGAACAGATTTTACTGGCTCAAGCCCAGAAACTCGCGGGATATACGCTGGGTGAATTGGCGACGTTAGCCGATTTGCCGATCCCTAAAGATCTGAAACGTGACAAAGGTTGGATCGGGGTTCTACTTGAATTGTGGCTGGGTGCCAGTGCTGGGAGCAAACCCGAGCAAGATTTCGCAGCACTAGGTATCGAATTAAAAACGATCCCGGTTGATAGACTCGGTCGCCCACTGGAAACCACTTTTGTTTGTGTTGCCCCACTCACCGGCAATACTGGCGTGGTTTGGGAAACCAGCCATGTGCGCCACAAGCTAAAACGCGTGCTGTGGATCCCTGTTGAAGGAGAGCGGCAAATTCCGCTGGCGGAAAGGCATATCGGCTCACCATTATTGTGGGCACCTTCAGCAGAGGAAGAGCGGCAGCTACGTTTGGATTGGGAAGAGTTGATGGATTTAATTGTGCTGGGCCAGGTCGAACGTATCACTGCCCGTCATGGTGAAGTACTGCAGTTGCGTCCGAAAGCTGCCAACAGTAAAGCGTTAACTGATGCGGTGGGTGCCGACGGCGCACCAATTCTGACGTTACCACGCGGTTTTTATCTAAAAAAGAACTTTACAGCGGCTCTGCTAGCTAATCATTTCTCGTTGTAGATTTATTTGGCTTGCCCCCCAGATTCTCGCTTCCCTTCTGTTTCTTTTAAGAATTTACTGCTTATCATCTCTGGCTAGTCGAGTTATTACTAGACTGTATAGGTCATACCAAACCACACGAGGCGAATAACGATGAAAAAATGGGCAGTTCTTATTTCCGCTGTCGGTCTGGCATTTGCGGTTTCCGGTTGTAGCAGTGATTACGTGATGGCGACCAAAGATGGCCGTATGATCCTGACTGACGGGAAACCCAAAGTCGATGACGACACAGGCTTAGTCAGCTATCGCGATCAGCAAGGCAACGAGATGCAAATTAATCGCGATGATGTTTCACAAATCATTGAACGCTAGAAAATACAGCCTTTAAAGGTCAGCGCCTCGCTGGCCTGTAACACTTTTTCTTCACTTACCCTCTTCCGCTTTTGCTCCCCCTCTGCCATGTTTATAGTCCATTTTTTGTCGGGCGCTCGCCTGACCGATAAGACATAAGAATAAGGAAAGCGGCTATGCAATATCACCGTATCCCCCACAGCTCCCTTGAAATAAGTACGCTAGGGTTGGGAACCATGACGTTTGGTGAGCAAAACAGCGAAGCCGACGCACATGCACAGCTTGATTACGCAGTACACCAGGGCGTTAACCTGATTGATGTCGCAGAAATGTACCCTGTCCCGCCACGCCCGGAGACACAAGGGTTAACAGAGACCTATGTCGGTAACTGGCTAAAGCAGCGCGCGAATCGCGAGAAGCTGATCATTGCCACCAAGGTCAGCGGCCCGAGCCGCAATAATGATGTTGGCATTCGCCCAAACCAAATGCTGGATCGCAGGAACATTCGTGATGCGCTGGATGCCAGCCTGAAGCGTCTGCAAACCGACTATATCGATCTCTATCAAGTTCACTGGCCGCAACGCGCCACCAACTGCTTTGGCAAGCTGGGTTATACGTGGACCGATAACGCAGTGCCGGTCACATTGCTTGAAACCCTGGAAGCACTGACTGAGTTCCAGCGTGCCGGGAAAATCCGCTACATCGGTGTATCCAACGAAACGCCATGGGGCGTTATGCGTTACCTGCAACTGGCTGAAAAACATGATTTACCGCGCATTGTCACCATCCAAAACCCGTACAGTCTGGTAAACCGCAGCTTTGAAGTGGGGCTGGCGGAGATCACTCAGCGTGAAGGTGTTGAGCTGCTGGCCTATTCCTGCCTGGGGTTCGGCACACTGACCGGGAAATATCTCAACGGAGCCAAACCTGCAGGTGCGCGCCACACACTGTTTAGTCGTTTCACACGCTACAGCGGTGAACAAACTCAGCATGCAGTTGCGGCTTATGTCGATGTCGCTAAACGACACAATCTGGATCCCGCGCAAATGGCTTTGGCTTTTGTTCGCCGCCAACCGTTTGTTGCCAGCACACTGTTGGGCGCAACTACGCTTGAGCAGTTGAAAACCAACCTTGAAAGCCTGCATCTGGATTTAAGTGAAGATGTTCTTGAAGAGTTAGAAGCGGTGAACCGGATTTATACTTACCCGGCACCGTAATCTGAAATTCCCCTCTCAGTCCGCAGCCTCTTATACACAACTCGCTCTGGCAATCTTGTCAGGGCGAGATCTGTTAGCCTCGCTGATTTTCCGTTCACCCGTGCATTCAGTTATCTCTTTAATCCCCAAAACGGTGAACGTATCAAGGGGTTAACGCCAACACCTTGATAATCCAGGCGCCCGGCAAATCAATCGCCGCTAAAGCGGTAAACACCGTTTTTTACCCAACATTCGCGGTCGTTCGCGATTCGTTTATTCGGCACATCCCTGTGCCGAACCACTTCGTGGCCAACGCAAGCGTTGTTCAAAAATGTTCCTGACATTTTTAGTCAGGCGATCGCTCTCTCACGTGGTTTCCGACCACGTGACCCCAACTGAAGGGTGAAAAACGGTGCGATGGAAGCTGGGAACAAAGTCAAAACCGCTCTGGCTTTTGACTTTGACCTTGAATTTCGGGTCCGGCTTAAATCGCCTCCATTTTGACTCCAGATGACAGGGTCCAGTCGTCGGGAACGACTGGAGGGCGCGATCGTCGGGAACGAATCGCAACCGACCCTGACACGGAGGCAAAATGGAGGTTTACCGCTTGCGGCGATTTATTTGCCGGGAGTCCGGGTTCTTAGGGTGGCGACGGTGGCCACCC